>CAJBBV010000087.1 GCA_903951405.1 uncultured bacterium | reverse complement strand
GTGATTTCGACGCGGCCTGTAAAATCTTCAATGGTTAGACTTCCATACTTTTTACCAGCACGGGATATTTTATGTTGGGAACTGGTAACCAATCCGGCCAACTTAAATGTTTGTGCAGGATTTGGGTGTTGATCAATCACTTCTTTGAAATCATTATAATCACCAATCTGCGAAATACTATAGTGCTTGAGTTCAAATCGGTAATGATCCAACGGATGCCCACTAAGGAACATGCCTGTAACGTCTTTCTCTTTATCTAATATTTCAGTGAGTGACCAAGGTGCACAATCGGGAATACGAGGAGGTGGTATTTCTTGCACAATGGAAAGGTCACCAAATAGGGTATTTTGATTTGAATCCGATTGGTTTTGCCAGATGCTTCCGTATCGGATGATTTTTTCTAAGCCGGTAGAGGCATCTCCCTCAGGATGAAAAAAGTATTGCGCGCGGTGCAAGGCAGGAAAGCAATCAAAGGTTCCAGACATGGCTAAGCTTTCCAATGATTTTTTATTGACGGTACGTTGATTCAACCGTTTCACCATATCATAAATAGATTCAAAGGGCCCCTTTTTTTCACGGTCTGCAATAATGGTTTCTACAGCCGCTTCACCAACACCTTTTAATCCACCTAGTCCGATTCTGATTTCTCCTTTCTTGTTTACGGCAAATCCCTTCAAGGATTCATTGATATCTGGTCCCAGTACACTTAATCCCATGCGTTTGCATTCTTCCATGAAGAAGGTTATTTTTTCGATGGAACCGGCATGGTTTAATACTGCCGCCATGTATTCGGATGGATAATGTGATTTTAAATAGGCTGTTTGATACGCTATGAATGCATAGCAAGTGCTATGTGATTTATTGAACGCGTATTGTGCAAAGGCCTCCCAGTCTGTCCAAATTTTCTGTAGTTTATCGTCAGGAAAACCGCGGGCAGATGCATTGGTAATGAATTGCCCCTTCATTTTATCCAATACCGATTTTTGTTTTTTACCCATCGCTTTTCGCAACACATCTGCATCACCCTTGCTAAACCCACCTAGCTTTTGTGCTAAAAGCATTACCTGTTCTTGATACACGGTGATACCATAGGTTTCTTTTAGGTATTCTTCCATTTCTTCAAGATCATATGAAATGGCTTCTCTCCCATGTTTTCGGTTGATGAAGTTGGGAATGTATTCTAGTGGACCAGGCCTATACAATGCGTTCATCGCAATCAAATCCTCGAATCGATCAGGCTTTAAATCCCTCAAATATTTTTGCATCCCAGCACTTTCAAACTGGAAGGTTCCAATGGTTTCGCCTTTTTGATAAAGCTTGAATGTCTTTTCATCTGTAAGTGAAATCGTGTTAATGTCAATTTCAATACCATAATTCATCTTGATCAACACCAATGATGTCTTAATAACATTGAGTGTTTTTAATCCTAGAAAGTCCATCTTAATTACACCAGCATCTTCAATCATGCTCCCTTCAATTTGTGTAACCCACATGGGAGAGTCTTTGGTAATGCATACCGGCAACAGTTCAGTAAGGTCTTTCGGTGCTATGATGATACCTGCTGCATGGATGCCTGTATTGCGGACTGAGCCCTCAAGTATTTCTGCTTCATGTAAAACGGCACTGCGCACATCGTTCCCCTCATATATTTCCCTTAGTTTTTTTGCATTTTCTATTTCATCGCTGTTAAGGGATTCTTTTTCTTTAAGGCTCAACTCCCCAGCTAAAGGGGCATGTAACAATCTTTTCAGTGTGATACCAGGTTTCTCCGGCACTAGCTTGGCAAGGGTATTTGATTCAGGCAGTGGCAAGTCCATAGTACGGGCAACATCCTTGATACTCATCTTAGCGGCCATGGTACCATAGGTGATGATTTGAGCAACTTGATTCTTACCGTATTTATCAACTACATAGTCAATTACTTTTTGACGTCCATCATCATCGAAATCGGTGTCGATATCGGGCATGGACTTTCTATCTGGGTTTAAGAAACGCTCGAATAGTAAATTGTACTTCATTGGATCGATGTTCGTAATGCCAATGCAATACGCTACAACACTGCCCGCAGCTGATCCACGGCCAGGTCCAATAAATACACCCAAATCTCTTCCTGCTTTGATGAAATCAGAAACAATCAAAAAGTATCCAGCAAACCCCATCGTTCTGATGGTGAAGAGTTCAAAGGCAATTCGCTCTTCAATCTCTGGAGTCATGATATCATATCTTCTTCTTGCTCCTTCTTGTGTAATGTGCTCTAGGTATTCATCTTGGGTCTTGAAATTTTTAGGCACCACGAAATGGGGGAGCAGTATATCTCTCTTTAAGTCAAGTATCTCTACTTTGTCAACAATTTCATTGGTATTATCTATGGCTTCTTCCAGATCATGGAAAACACCCTTCATCTCGGAAGTCGTTTTGAAAAAAAACTGATCATTTGGAAAGGCAAAGCGCTTGTTTCGGGTTAAGGTATCGTCATCGGTGAATTCTCGGGCAGCTGGTGTGGCTACTTTCTCACCTGTATTGATGCACAATAAAATATCATGGGCATTGAAATCTTTTTGATCTACATAATGTGAGTCGTTGGAGGCAATGACTTTCACGTTGTATTTTTTAGCAAACTTGAGCAGTACTTTATTTACTTTTTCCTGCTCTTCCATCCCATGCCGCTGTATCTCTACATAGTAGTCTTCTTGAAAAATATTCAACCACCATTTGAACTCATTCTCTGCTTCTTCCTCACCTTTTCTTAAAATGGTTTGAGGAACAAGTGCTCCCAGGCAGCAGGTTGTAGCAATTAACCCTTCATGGTATTTGTGTATTAATTCCTTGTCAATACGAGGGTACTTGCTGTATAATCCTTCAATAAACCCTAGCGACGTGAGTTTTACTAGATTTCTGTATCCTATATCGTTCTTGGCTAAGAGTATTTGATGTCTTCTCGGATCTTTTTCATCCTTCGAAAATGTCTTCCGATGTCTATTCTCTGTAATGTAAAATTCACATCCTACGATGGGTTTTACTTTCAAAGCGCTATTTTTGTCGTTCGGGTCTACTTTATGCTTATGTGCTTCAGCGACAAACTGAAAAACACCAAACATATTACCATGATCCGAAATGGCCAACGCCGGCATATTATCTCCCATGGCCTTTTTATACAATGCGCCTATGCTTGCTGCACCATCGAGCAATGAGTATTGTGTGTGGACATGGAGATGTGAAAAGTTGGACATAAAACGGGAAAGGGGAAAGGAACGAATTTCGTGAATATTTCAGAAATAGTTCGAAGTGGTTTTCCACAACTAGGGGGTTTAAAAACAAATTAATTGGTAACGTGGTAGTTAAGAAACGATATTTTATTTTAATTCTGATGGGTATGAGCTCTTGTAGCTTGTTTAAGCCTATTCCCCGAACTCAGTCTGAGGTGAAGGATTCACCTTTTATTGAAAACGTCGTTTTATCGCTGCAATCAACTCGGTCTAAGGAGAAGCCTATTGAACGTACTAAAACGTCAATAGCCTCTGAAAAACCGCACCAAGACCCTCCAGCCTCGCGCACACAGGAAATTGAATATTCTCCTCCCTCAGCATTTCAATATGCCTTGCTACTTGATGTGGAAGTGGAAAAAATAAAAAATAGCAAACTATATGACTATATCACTCAATGGTGGGGAACTCCATATAGAATTGGAGGCTCGTCATTAGACGGAATAGATTGTTCAGGGTTTGTCAAAGGGTTATTTTCAGATACTTATTCAATTCAGTTGCCAAGAACATCAAGAGAACAGGCTGATTTCAGTCAAGGGATTAGCAAGGAAAATCTACGCGAAGGTGATTTGGTATTCTTTCACCAACGAAAAGGAATATCCCATGTTGGTATGTATTTATCGAATAATAAATTTGTGCATGCCTCAACTTCCATGGGTGTTGTCATCAGCGATTTAAATGAACCCTATTGGAATAAACGGTTTGTAAAAGCGGGACGAATTATCAATTATCCTTGATAGTCGTTGTTACTGCATAGATTTTTATTCAATGATTTTTATTTCGGCATAGCAATTTTTATCCATGCTTAAATCGGCTATCTTTTCTTTTTGATGAAGTGACTTCCATGAGGTAGTAGGGCTTATCCAAACGGCATCGTTATTTACCAACATTTTTAGGGGTGCTTCATAGTTTTCAATGCATTCAGTCCATTTGTATCGAAAGCCTTTCTTTGATTTTTTTACAAGTAAAACTGGAATGTCTTTTGTTCTGAGGTATTGATCAAAGAATTTAGACAGATTGATTCCGGATTTTTTACTGATGAAATTTTCTATGTCAGCGCTGGTAACTGTTTGGTGATAGTATTCTTTATTCATCGCCCTCAAGCATGCGTAAAAAGCGTCATCATTTTTAAACATCTGTTTGATATAGTGGATGATGTTATTCCCTTTGTTGTACATGTCACCAGACCCCCCTTTATTTACTCCATATGGACCAATGAGGGGTTTGTCATTTCCTATTCTTTTCCTCAATCCTTGTGTATATTCATCTCCAGCTTCTTTGCCATAATAATAGGTAGTGTATACCGTTTCAGAATAATCAGTAAATCCTTCGTGTACCCACATGTCGGCGATGTCTTTCGTAGTAATATTGTTTGCAAACCATTCATGTCCACTTTCATGGATGATAATATAATCCCATTTCAATCCCCAACCTGATTGAGAAAGGTCATTGCCCAAATAGCCGTTCTTAAAGGCATTCCCATACGCTACAGCGCTTTGATGCTCCATGCCAAGATGAGGAGATTCTACGAGCTTGTAACTGTCTTCATAAAAAGGGTAGGGACCAAATGCATATTCAAATGCTTTTAACATCAAAGGCACTTGCTTAAATTGTTCTTTTGCTTTTTCTAGGTTATAGTCCAATACCCAATAGCTACAATCGAGTGGTCCATTTTCTCCTGGAAATACTTCACTGAATTCAACATATTTTCCAATGTAGGGTACAATATTGTAATTGTTGATTGGACTTTTGACATTCCATACAAAGGTTATCGTGTTTGGCTTCAACACTTTTTTCTCTACTAGTCTTCCATTGCCAACCGCCACTAACGTGTCTGGAATGGTGACGCTGAGGGTTGCTCCTAAATTTGGCTCGTCGCTTTGGTGGTCTTTGCATGGGTACCAAACACTTGCCCCTAACCCTTGACAGGCAACACTCATCCAATCTCTTCCTAATTTATCTTTTTTAAAAATCCAACCACCATCCCAGGGAGGATGAACAGCTTCAACCACTTTTCCTCCATAGGTCAGTACAATTTCTTCACTGCTTCCAAGGGTAAGTTGATTTGGTATGGTGATGTGGTATACATTCCCTTCACGTGTAAACGACAAGGATTTATTTTTAAGTGTAGCACTTAACAGTACAAGTGGTTCTTGCAGGTCGATCTGCATCGTATTACCAGCGTCTAGTACCTTGAATTGAATGTCAACCTTACCTTGTATGGTTTTTGTATTGAAATCAGGTTCAACATTAATCGTGTAGTGGGTAACATCCCACCAGGATCTTTCTTCATTTATCGAACCACGAAGTGAATCTGCTCTAGTAGGTACTTTCTGTTCTGCCTGGTCTTGTGCCTGTATTGATAGTGAACTAAAGCATACCGCAACAAGAAAGCATTTTATATAGTTGGATTGATATGGCATTGCGTAATTACTGTTTTGGTTTGAGCTTATCTTTAAACACCTTTTCGAATTTCTCCATTTTGGGTCTGATTACATAATTACAATAAGGTTGATTGCTATTGCTGTTGTAGTAATTTTGGTGATAATTTTCTGCCGCATAAAAGTTTTTAAACGGCTCTATCGTAGTTACAATTGGTTTTGCAAACGCACCACTTTTTGTAAGTTCCGACAAGTAATGTTCTGCCCTTTCTTTTTGTTCTGCGTTACGATAAAATACTACGCTGCGGTATTGTGGACCAATATCATTGCCTTGCTGATTCATGGTGGTTGGGTCATGTGTTTGCCAGAAGATTTCTAATAATTCATCTATCGAAACCTGTTTTGGATCATATATCAATTGACATACCTCTGCATGCCCTGTGGATTTATCACATACTTGCTCATAGGTTGGATTTTCAACATGTCCGCCCCCATATCCACTAATCACTTTTTCAACGCCTTTAACTTGTTGAAATATAGCTTCTGTACACCAAAAGCAACCTGAACCGAATGTTATTGTATCTGTTCCCATCGTATTTATGTTATTTTTTTTGATTTCTTTTTTAGGAGATTGTGCACAAGCCATGAAAAAGGTTGAACTGGCTAGGGCAAGAAATAAGAATGGCATTATTTTTTTCATACTCTATAAACAATTGTTTCCCTAAGATAGTTTGAAATAAGGTTCCATCATTTTTTAGGGTTAGATTTGCACCGATTTTAGCGTTCGATTAACATGAAACTTTACCCAGAATCAGCCCCCGTTCAACTCGAATTTGACAAGGTCAGATTATTGCTCACCGAGCAAACCAGAACGGCATATGGTAAGGAAAAGGCTGAACAACTTCGTATTCATACCAAGCGTCAGTTCATTGAACTCGAATTGCGCCAAACATACCAGTATTTTTTATTATTAAACGCTGGACAGACCTTTTCGCATGAACAGGCGTTTAATGTAAAACGTGAATTAAAACTGCTTTCTATTCAAGGAGCTGTTTTAACGGGAGATATTTTCTTGCTATTTAGAAAAATAACGGAGAATATACAGTCTATTTTCAGGTGGTTCGACGATGAACGGATGTCTCAATGCAGTGCACTCTATGAAGTTATTGCTAACACTCAATTTGAAAAGAAAATCATTGAGTCCATCAGTAAAGTCATTGATGATTTGGGCGTGGTTAAAGATGATGCCTCTCCTGATCTTGCACGTATTCGCATGGCACTTTACCGCAAGCGGAATGAACAACGACGTTCTTTTGAGAAGATATTGAATAAGTTGCAGAAGGCAGGCTATATCGCCGATATCGAAGAGTCTTTCTTAAACGGTCGCAGGGTATTAGCCATTTACGCCGAGCAAAAGCGTCAGGTGAAAGGGATCCTTCACGGGGAAAGTGATACACGAAGAACATCTTTTATCGAACCTGAAGAAACCATTGAAATCAACAACGAGATATTCTCACTTGAAAACGACGAGCGTGATGAAGAGTATCGTGTGTTGAAACAGTTAACTGCAGACCTTTCAATATATCACCCACTGTTGCAAAAATACGTGGACGATCTTGGCGAGTTTGATTTCATCCGGGCAAAGGCTAAAGTGGCACAACAGATGGATGCTCATATGCCAAAACTCAGCGATCATTCTGGTATTCATTTAGTAAAAGCATATCATCCGCTCTTGTTGATTTACAATAAGAAAACAGGAAAAAAAGTTATTCCGCTTAACCTCACATTGGATGAGAAAAATAGAATTTTATTAATCTCCGGACCAAACGCTGGGGGTAAGACGGTCTGTTTGAAGACAGCAGGACTTCTTCAAATGATGGTGCAAGCGGGACTTATGGTTCCCGCAAGTGCTGAGTCTGTGTTTGGTATTTACAGACAATTATTAATTCATATTGGAGATACGCAAAGCATCGAATTTGAACTCAGTACATATAGCTCTCATTTAAAGAACATGAAGTTCTTCATGGAAGAAGCCAATGGGAGAACCTTATTTTTTATTGATGAATTAGGAAGCGGAAGTGACCCGAACCTAGGTGGTGCATTTGCAGAAGTCTTTTTAGAGCAGTTGATTAAAAAGCATGCCTTTGGTATTGTAACCACCCATTATTTGAATTTAAAAATAATGGCTAGTAAAACCAGCGGCATTATTAATGGTGCCATGGCATTTGATGAAAAAAGTCTCCTGCCACTTTATCAATTGAATGTAGGTAAACCCGGAAGCTCATATACGTTCTCTATTGCTGAACGTATCGGATTATCACCGCAGTTGATAAGTCGTGCTCGAGAATTGGTGGAAGAAAATCATTTTAGCCTTGATAAGTTATTGAATAAAACGGAACAGGATCTTCGGAAAATTGAACTAAAGGAAAAAGATCTTCAACGCTTATTGAAAGAAAATGAGACGTTGAAAAAAAACCTAACACATCAACTCGAAAAGGAAAAGCATACACAACAGGTTGAAATCTTAAAACACCAAAACGCTGTCTCCCAAGAAAAGTATGTTTACTTGAAAGAGATGGAGCGAAAACTAAAACAACTTGTTTTTGATTGGCGTAAAGCGGAGAAGGAAGATGATAGGAAGCTGTTGATGAAAAATATGCAGGCACTATTGTTTACGCAAAAAGATAAACAAGTCAAGGAAAAAGTCAAGAAGAAACTGGATTCGAAGTACATGGAAGTGGATCAAGATCCAGCTGTGGGTGATTTAGTACTCATGAAACAAAATAATAAAGTAGGCACGCTTTCTGAAGTACGTGGGAAAAAAGCCATTGTGAATTTAGGTGCTATGCCCATGCAAGTGAACTATGCTGATTTAATCACGGTTAAAGAAAAGGAAGTTTAGTGGCATTAACAGTATACATTGAGCTCTGAGGAACAACACTATTATTTTAAACTAATTAAAAGATGGCCATATTTTCATATAGCAAACCAATATGCTCTGTACTGTTCGTTTTTACTTTGTTGAGTTTCTGCAATGGACAAACCAACTCATCATCGCAAGTGGATAATCACCCTCAACTTAGTTCCTCACATAGCGGAGAGGCAATGCTTAGAAAAAAATTAGGTTCCGATAAATACTCTAGTGTTTCTCATGGACTGCAGGATAGATTTGGAAACATTTGGTTTGGCACATCCGACGAAGGTGTATATAAGTACGATGGTAAATTGTTTACTCAATTTACCATGGAAGATGGCTTAAGTAGTAATTCTATATCGTCTTTATTGGAGGATAGGTCTGGTACTATTTGGTTTGGAACGAGCAATGGTATTTGTCGTACTGACGGCAATAAAATCATCAAAGTGCAAATTCCATTTTATATTCGACCGGTTATAAATAATAATTTTTATTATACTAAATATTCAACAAAAAGCACTGTCTGGAGTATGATGCAAGATAAAACCGGTAAAATTTGGTTTGGAACGGGTGATGCTGTTTATACCTATGATGGAGAACTCTTTGCTCGGTTTTTAGCAAATGATAAGGTGATAAATAAAGATAGCCTGAAGCTTAAACTAGTTTCAGATATCCTTGAAGATAAAAATGGAATTATTTGGTTTGCCTCAGGAATGCCACCAGGTAATGAGGGATTTTGCCGTTATGACGGAAAGATGATTGAACGGTTTAAACATAAGAATGAGGGTTGGATTCGTAATGTAATAGAAAGCAAAAATGGAAATTTATTGCTCGCTACAAGACGCTTCGGTATATGGAGCTATGATGGAAATTCATTTAGTGATTATGCACTACCCAAAGAATTAATAAATGGTTCTCTATCGGCTATAATGGAAGACAAGGCAGGAGAATTATGGGTTTCTTCAGACTATGGTAAGGATATGGGTGATACGCTTGGTGGATTATGGCACTCAACCACTTCTGCACTTAATCCATCAGAAAAAACGTTTACAAAAGTGTTTAATAAAGAAGTTTTCTTTATCCTAGAGGACAAAGAAAACAACATCTGGTTTGGCACAAGAACTTGGGGATTGTATCGATACGACAGAAAAGTAGTCACACAATTTTCTGAATAAAAATGGCATCAGATGGCGACCTAGTTTGAATTTTTACTCTTAGCTCGGTAGAGCAAATATCTTTTCCATCAATACCCATTTTTCACCTGCGACTGACCAAGGAAGTCGCTGCTGATACCTATCCATCAAGGTTTCCCATACTTGCACAGCCGGATTAGTTGCATCTGCTTTTCCTTTTTCATCAAAGCTAAATTCATCGGTGGTTGTCATGACCATAAATAACCTGTTGCCTGTGCGATAGATGTCCATGCCAACAATGCCACTGGATGTTATGCTCTCAATAATAGCAGCACTTACATTTTTATGGTGTGCATCATAGGCGTCAATAAGTTCCTTGTCGTCTTTTAGATCAACCGCTAGATAATAGGTCTTCATGTTACGCTGTTTCAGTTGGTTTGTATCCCTTCAATCCGAAATAAAGTACCACGAAAAAGCATACTAGTGGAATGCTGTACCCAATCTGAATATTGTCATTGAACCGATCAATCATTCGACCCATAATTACTGGGAAAATAGCACCACCAATAATCGACATAACAATAAGTGATGATCCAGGTTTTGTATGTTCTTTCAAGCCCACTATACCCAGAGAGAATATTGTTGGAAACATGATTGACATAAAGAAACCTAATCCACCCAATGCTAATACCACATTCTTTCCATCGGCATATATAGATATTAAGCTCAATAAAATACACAGTACAGAATAGAGGGCAAGAAGTTTTGCTGGACTAATATAGCGCATGAGAACTGTCCCAATAAATCTTCCTAACATAAAGAGTAAACCATATACGCCTAAATAATAACCTGCTGTTTTTTCATCAACACCTCCGCCAGAAATAGCCATTCGAACAAAGAAGCTGGTTACACATACTTGTGCACCAACATAAAATAATTGAGCGATAATTGCCCAAACTAAATGCTTGTGCTTTAATGCACCGGAAATGCTACCAGCAGATTTTCCTTCTTCCTCTTCTTTGAATTCAGGAAACTTAACCGTTACAAATAAGATCGATAAAACTACTAGGAATGCCCCAAGTACCATATAAGGCATTTTCACAGAAGCCGCTTCACTGCTGAGGTAGGCGAGTTTTTCGGCGGCAGGCATAAGGTTCAATTCATCTGCTGTATATTCTTTGCCGGATAAAATAAATACGGTTCCGATCAATGGCGCTATGAATGCAGCCAGTCCATTGAATGATTGTGCTAGATTCAATCGGGCAGTGGCACTTTCGTTATCTCCCAACTTAGTAGCATAGGGATTTGCAGCCGTTTCTAAAATGGTTAATCCGCATCCTATAATAAACAAGCCTAATAAAAATATTTCATATGTCCTGGAATTGGCTGCAGGTATAAACAAAAATGAGCCTAGACTAAACACAAGCAGTCCTGCAATAATTCCTTTCTTATATCCATATTTTTTAAGGATGATGCCTGATGGGATGGCTGCTAGAAAATAGGCAAGGTATACCGCAGTATCTACAAAGGTAGATTGCATGTTAGAGAGCTGAAGCGCTTTTCTCAAATGGGGAATTAAAATTCCATTTAAATTATTGGATATGCCCCATAGAAAAAAAAAGGCTTGTTACAAAAATGAACGGAATGAGGTAAGAGGTTTTTTTGGAAGTCATCGTTGATTTTTTTTAAGTTAAGGCAGCTCTATCTAAATGAACATAACCACCGTCAACATGAAGTAGTTGTCCGGTAGTATGGGATGATTTTGATGAAAGTAAAAACACCACTGCGTTGGCTATTTCTTCTCCAGTGGTCATTCTTTTTCCTAGTGGTATTCTCTCTGTAATTTTTTGTAAGGTCTCTACTGGATTAGGTACTGTTTTAATCCATTTGTCATACAAGGGGGTATAGCATTCTGAAACAACTACGGCATTTACGCGTATCCCGTATTTCAATAATTCAACTGCCCATTCGCGTGTTAAGCCACTTCTTCCGCCATTGGCTGCTGCGTATCCTGATGTGCCACCCTGACCGGTTTCAGACACTTTAGACGTAATGTTTACAATCGCACCCTTGCTTTTTTTCAATTCAGGTAAAGCCGTTTGAACAACCAAGTAATAGTGCACCACATTGTTATGAAGTGATTTCATGAAGTCTTCATAGTTTCCACCTTCAAGTGGAACACCATCATTAATACCCGCATTGTTTATGACGCCATCTATTCTATGGTATTGTTCTATGACCTTGTTTACTGCATCAATGCATTCAGTAGGATTGGTAAGCTCCACTTTATATTGTGCTCCACGTTCAATTGACTGCAGTGTTTTTTTGTTATCATCCTCATTGCGTCCGAATATGATGGGAAATGCTCCCTCAGCGGCAAGGAGTTTCACGATGGATTCACCAATGCCTTTAGCACCTCCTGTAACAATGATGACTTTGTCTTTTAATCCTAAATCCATGTCCTATAGTTTATAAAATTTTATCGTATTTGCACCAAACAATTTATCCTGTTGGTCTTTCGTTAATTGAGTTGAAAATTTTTGAACCACTTGATATACTTGCTGGTAGCTACCGGCAACCAAGCACACTGGCCAATCTGTTCCAAAGCATATTCTATCTACCCCAAAATATTCAGCTGCAATTTCAAGATAAGGTTTTAAATCATCATAAGTCCAATGTTTGTAATCGGCTTCAGTGATCATCCCACTTAATTTACAATAAATTCCTGGGTGCTGTGCTAATGTTTTTATGTTCGCTTGCCAGTCTTTGATGTTTTTGTTTTTTATATCAGGCTTGCCAATATGATCGAGTATCATTCTATTGTCTGGCAACTTGTCAACGAACTTTATCAATGATGGAAATTGATTGTGGTACACCAACAAGTCGTATGAATAATCAACTGATGCAAGTGTTTTTACATTCGCTAGAAACTCTTTGTTGGTAAGATAAGCTTCATCAGGTTGTCCTTGCATGATGCAACGAAATCCTTTTAATACTGAATTTTTTTTCCAATAATGCATGCGCTCAATGGCATTGGGAGAATGTAGATCTATCCATCCAACCACCGCTTTTATAAGATCATGTTCAGCGGCTAAATCAAGCAGGTATTGTGTTTCTGTTTCGGTTTGATCTACTTGCACAGCAACAGTGCCATCAATATGTAGGGCATGCAATTCTTTAGCTAGATCAGTTGGACTAAAATCCTTTCTGATCACTTTCATGCTTTCATCCATCCATTCATGGGCAATGGGACTGTATTTCCAGAAATGCTGATGAGCATCAATTCTCATATGCAATGGCTGTTTGACGTTGTTCGCCGAGCCCTTCAATTCCGAGGTGTATTACATCGCCTGCTTTTAAATAGAGTGGTGGTTTTTGTCCCATGCCAACTCCTTCTGGAGTTCCTGTGCTAATAATATCTCCTGGAAGCAATGTCATGAATTGAGAGATATAACTAATCAGGTGAGGTATTTTAAAAATCAAATCGGATGTATTTGAATTCTGCATGCGCTTGCCATTGAGGTCAAGCCAGAGGTGTAAATTGTGATGGTCTGTTATTTCATCTTTGGTAACGAAGTAAGGACCTAGTGGAGCAAAGTGGTCACAGCTTTTTCCTTTCACCCATTGTCCACCACGTTCTAGTTGAAAAGCTCTTTCACTGTAATCGTTGTGTAAGCAATACCCCGCTAAATAATCCAATGCATTTTCTTCATCAACATAGCTAGCTTTCTTACCAATGATGAGCGCCAATTCAACTTCCCAGTCAGTTTTTTCTGAGCCCCTTGGAATGATTACTGGATCATTTGGTCCACACATGGCTGATGTACTTTTAAAAAAGATGATGGGTTCTTTTGGTATGTCCATTCCACTTTCTTTTGCGTGGCGTGCATAGTTTAAGCCAACACAAATTATTTTTGAAGGCCTAGCCAAGCAAGACTCAAAGCGAAAAGAGGATGTTATTTCTTCACACTTTCCTGCGTTTGAGCTAAGCCAATCGCTTAATTTTTGTAATCCTCCATGGCTAAGAAAATCTTCGTTCAAGTCTTGTCCGAATGAACTTATGTCAAGGTGTTTGCCATTTTCTGTTAGTACTCCAATTCCAATAGCCCCATTTTTTTCAAATCTGAAAAGTTTCATGCTGTATGTATTATTTAGTTATTGATTCGTGTAAAGCCACCATCAATGGTGTAGTCTGTGCCAGTAATGAATGCTGCTTGTTCACTGCACAAATAAAAAGCGAGTGAAGCGATTTCATTTGGTTTAGCCATTCTACCTATGGGTTGGCTGGCGGATAATTTTTCAAACATCTCCTCTTTGTTATCTGGATAATGTTTTTGTATAAAGCCATCAACAAATGGTGTATGCACGCGAGCAGGGGAGATGCAGTTGCATCGTATTCCTTGTTTGATGAAATCCCTTGCAATGCTCAATGTCATAGAGAGTATAGCGCCCTTGCTCATGCTATAGGCAAAGCGATCAGGGATACCTACTGTAGCGGCAATGGATGCCATATTCAATACGATGCCTGTTTTTTGCTCTACCATATATGGAAGGCAAGCATGTATACAATTATATGCACCTTTTACATTGACATTGAAAATGCGCTGAAAATCTTCTTCAGAGGTATTGACCGCATTGCCAATATGAGCAATGCCGGCATTATTAATTAGAATTCCAATTTTACGTTCTTTAGCAATCACAGAAACCAATTCATTTACCTGCTGTTGGTTGGTGATATCAACTTCATGAAAATGGACCGTTGTTTTGTTGAGACCTAAGGCATTGATATCTTCTTCTGAAGGTTTTTTAAGGTCAAATACGTCAATTATGGCTCCTTGTTTGTGAAATAAATCCACAATGGCAAGTCCAATACCGCTTGCTCCACCGGTTATGATGACATAAGGCGATGAAAGGGTAAAAGGCGATGAATGCATGGTAATTAATTTGGTTTTAAAATAAGTTCGACAATTTAAGTTAATCTCTCTTATTTTTTTTAATTAATTGATATATTTAAACACTTTTTATCACTGCGCAACCAATCAATCAAATTACTAATGAAATTATACAGAAAACAAAAAAGTATTTGGTTAGAATCCGACAATTCTTTTTATAAAATTGACATGAATTGGGACGAGCTAGTCAACAGAAAAGGATTGCATTCTTTCTTGCTTTCTTTATTGCCTAGCTTACCAAAAGATGAATCCATTGATGCCAATGCCTCATTTGATGCGCCAACAGTTTCGCAAGAATTATGGGCCGCAGGGGTTACCTATTTAAGAAGTAAAGTAGCTAGAGAAAAGGAATCTGAGAGCGAAGGCGGATCTAGCTTCTATGATAAAGTATATGGCGCCGACAGGCCTGAATTGTTTTTTAAGTCAGTACCTCATCGCATCGTTGGGCACTTAGATAACGTCCATATTCGCAGGGATTCTACATGGGACGTGCCCGAACCTGAATTGACTTTATTTATGAGTTCTCATGGAACCATCGAAGGATATAGTGTGGGCAACGACATGAGCTCGCGAAGCATCGAAGGGCAAAACCCATTGTATTTAACTCAGGCTAAGGTCTATGATCGTGGCGCATCAGTTGGACCATGCCTTGCTGTATTGCCTGAAGCTATTCCAACCAATACTGAAATCAAGCTTGTTATTTTAAGAAAGAGTCAAATAGTATTTGAAGGAACTACATCCGTTTCTCAAATCAAAAGAACATTTGCTGACCTGGTTAAATACTTGTTTGCAGAAACCAGTTTCGAGCATGGTGTATTGTTGATGACCGGAACTGGCATCATTCCTTCCGATGATTTCACCCTACAAGTAGATGATGAAGTAAGAATTAGTATTGATCATATCGGTACACTTATAAACTATATTAAAAAGAAATCATGAAAAATAGATTACTAAGCGTAGTAGCATGTATTGTATTTTTTGTCGGAACATCCTTGTCGCAATCCGCTCCAAAACCTTATGGAGTATTGCCTTCAGCCCGTCAGCTGGCTTGGCATGAGATGGAGATGTATGGTCTAATACACTTTACACCAACCACCTTTGAAAATAAAGAGTGGGGGTATGGTGATGCCAACCCTTCAATCTTCAATCCAACAGAATTTGACGCGAACAAAATAGTTTCAGCATTGAAGTCGGGTGGATTAAAGGGAATGATCTTTGTCTCAAAGCACCATGATGGCTTTTGTTTATGGCCATCCAAAACAACTGACTACAACATCAGCAAATCTCCTTTTCGAAATGGTAAAGGAGATATGGTGAAAGAATTTGAACAAGCATGCCGTACAGCGGGCATGCAGTTTGGTATATACTGCTCGCCATGGGATAGAAATAATGCTCAATATGGTACGTATGAATATGTCAAAACATATAGGGCACAATTGAAAGAATTGTATTCTAATTATGGTTCCTTGTTCATGTCGTGGCATGATGGTGCAAATGGGGGAGATGGTTATTATGGAGGTGAGAACGCAGAACGGACTATTGATCGAACTGTTTATTATGGCTGGGATACCACTTGGGCGATGACTCGAAAAATGCAACCTATGGCCAATATCTTCAGTGATGTAGGATGGGATGTTCGTTGGGTTGGAAATGAAGATGGCGGTGCTGAAGAATCATCCTGGTCTACGTTTACCCCATTGCCTCCAAAAGGATATACTATAGCTGGACCTGGATTCTCTGATTATAGCATCAATCCAGAAGGGACAAGAGACGGAAAATTTTGGATGCCGGCAGAATGTGATGTGCCCCTAAGACCAGGATGGTTTTATCATCCTGAACAACAAGGCAAATCAAAAACAGCTGAACAGTTGTTTCAACTCTACCTTAAAAGCGTTGGTCGTGGTGGAAGCCTAGACCTCGGCATTTCTCCTAATACAAAAGGATTGCTTGATGATGAGGACATTGCTTCGTTGAAAGGACTTGGGCAGCTGGTGGAAAATACGTTCAAGCAAAACCTAGCCCAAACGGCTGTATTGAAGGCCAGTAACCTGCGTGGAAAAGCGTTTGGTCCAGATAAGTTGGTCGATACAGACCGTTACTCCTATTGGGCCAGCTCCGATAACATCACTACCCCTGAATTGATCCTTAGTTGGAAAGAAGATGTTGCCTTCGACATCATTCGCTTGAGGGAGAACATAAAATTGGGTCAACGCATTGGTGCGGTAGAGGTGGATGCTATGGTCGATGGGGCTTGGAAGACCATTGCCCATGCCACGTCGATTGGATCATGCAGAATCATTTCCATTCCTTCAACCATTAAAACCAAGCAGGTCCGGTTGCGAGTCACCTCATCACCCGTATGTATAGCATTGAGTGAATTTGGGTTATATAAAAAAGCTGAGTTAGCCAATACAAAATAAACCAGATTCTTATTATCACTATTCTCTTGCCTAGGTAGGGTGATTACTCTTTATTTGGGATAAAAAATATTTTTGGGTATTATTATTTTGTGTACTTTTAACACGTAATTAAGCGATTGTTTTTTCTAACCATGTTTTAACTGCCACCTAAACCATATAAATTCTATGAATTCTATTGTTTTCTCATGTAATTTGTACAATTCCCATTTAATTTCATTTTTAGATAATTAACCTATTGTTCTTAAGCAGGATTAAATTTTTAAATAGATCAAGTCAGGAATTTTTTTTTATGTCAACTCGTAATTGCGTAATAGATACACATTTAAATTCTTCATTAAACCCAATCAATAAAAAGGTATGCGCGCTAACATTAAACAACCAGTAAACAGGTTCTTGTTAATGGCCCTGTTTCAATTTGCAGTCATCGTTACTGCAATGGCACAGAACAGAACTGTGACTGGAAAGATTACAGATTCAAAAGATGGTTCTATCCTGGCAGGTGCATCAGTTTCTGCCACCGGAACAACCAAAGTTGCTGTTTCAGATGCCACAGGAAGTTTCAAAATTGAAATTCCTGTTTCTGTTAAACAATTATCTATTTCGTACGCTGGTTATGAAACACAAGATGTTTTGGTTTCTGACAACTTTATCAATGTAAAATTGGTATCGTCCTCAGAAAAATTGGCTGACGTCGTGGTGATTGGTTATGGTACAGTTCGAAAGAAAGACCTAACAGGAAGCGTTGCAATCATTGGAGCCAAGGACTTTGTTAAAGGTGCCATGACTACCCCGGAACAATTGATCATGGGTAAGGTTGCCGGTGTACAAATTACATCCAACAGTGGTGCTCCTGGTGCAGGAAGTACAATTCGTATTCGAGGCGGTGCTTCATTGAATGCAAGCAACGACCCTTTGATTGTATTGGATGGAATGCCATTGGATAATAATGGTATATCTGGACAAGCAAACGCCTTAGCGTTAATCAATCCAAATGATATTGAAAGCTTCAGTATATTAAAAGATGCCTCTGCTACTGCAATTTATGGTTCTAGGGCTTCTAATGGTGTTATCATGATCACCACTAAAAAAGGTTCAAAGGGAATCCCTACGATGTCATTCACCAGTCAATTGTCTAGCGCAAAAGTAGCTAAGTATGTAGATGTACTTTCTGCGGATGAAGTCAGGTCTTTTGTTGGAGCGAATGGAAATTCATCCTTGCAAGGATTGCTTGGCACAGCGAATACCAACTGGCAGGATGTTATCTATCAGCGCGCGATTTCTTCTGATAATAACTTCAGCATAAGGGGTTCTCTTAAAAATCTTCCTTATCGTATATCGATTGGAGGGTTAAATCAAACTGGCGTATTGAAAACAGGATACCTAAGTAGGTCTACTTTAGGCTTGAATTTGAATCCTACACTTTTCAAAAATCATTTGAAAATTGATTTCAACGTGAAGTCTTCAATGAGTCAATCAAAGTTTGCTAACGAAGGAGCCATTGGCGCAGCGGTTAACTTTGATCCTACTCAAGATATTTATTCTGGTAATCGTGCACATGGTAGTTATTGGGAATGGCTTGATCCAAGCTCATCGAATGGTTTAAAATCGTTGTCACCAAAAAATCCTCTAGGTATTTTGATGCAGCGCGATGACAAAAGCAATGTAACTAGGCATATAGCCAACTTGGTAGTTGACTACAAATTTCATTTCTTACCAGACCTTAGGGCTGTTGTGAATGTAGGAACTGATATTGCGGACGGAAAGGGTACTATTGTTGTTCCTGATGTAGCCGCTTCAGCATCAATGCGTTTTAAGGATATTAATAATGTATTTCATGGTGGGGTAAATAATGAGTATCGCCAAAAAAGACAAAACAGCTACCTTAACGCTTACTTGAATTACGTTAAGGATATTAAGGTTTTGAGAACACGGGTTGATCTTACCGCTGGTTATGAATACCAAGATTACCTAACCACTAACTATAATTTTTCTGATTTAACGTACGACAAGACAATAGTAAGCAGTCCAAATTTTGAGTTTGACAAACCACAATATAGGTTGAGTTCAAAACTAGCTCGATTGAATTTAAATATTTT
>CAJBBV010000086.1 GCA_903951405.1 uncultured bacterium | reverse complement strand
TTAATAAATTAGATTATTAATTGAAAATAATTAAAAATACCAACTGCTATGGCCGGAAAATTAAATCTTGACAAACTCGACCTCCAAATCATCCAAATCATGATGGAAGATGCCGGAATCTCCTATGCTGACCTTGGTAAACAACTTTTTGTATCCGGTGGAACCATTCATGTGCGCATAAAGAAACTACAAGAAATCGGAATCGTTAAAGGAACTAAACTGAATGTTGACCTGAAACTTCTTGGATATGATATCACCGCGTTTGTTGGGATCTTCCTAGAAAAAAGTTCTCTCTATGATCAGGTAGCAGAAGACCTAAAAAAAATTCCAGAAATCATTCGACTGAATTATACTACCGGTAACTATAGCATGTTCCTTGAAGTAGTAGCAAAGGATATCAATCAACTTCGTTATGTATTGCATGACGAACTTCAAAAAATAAAAGGAATCGAACGCACCGAAACATTCATTTCACTCTCTGAGAGTTTCAATAGGAATGTGATGGTGGCTAGTTAGTTACTGGGTTTAGAGAAGTTTAGGAAGGTTTAGGGAAGTTGAGGTAAGTTTAAAGAGGTTTAATAATATATCTGAAAACAATTATTCAAATCATCTCCTTCAACATTACTAAACATTTCTAAACTTCCCTAAACATTGTATTCTCACTTCAGCCTCCTCCCTTTCCACGTATACGTAGAAAACAAACCGAAAAATCCCGCAATTACAGTATAGGTATTATGAACAGGTTGAATAGGCAGAAACCAAATCAATACATTTTTCTTAGTAAAAAAATCAGCGACGCGATACATGAATGGAAATTCAATCAGGGTTTTAATGAGGGTTAAAATTAGCCATGCCATTAAATATTTCCAACTGAATAGTCCCATAATAAGTAAGCATAACAAAATAAGGTTGACCAGGTAAACCAATAGCAGCGTGTATTTCAGGAGATTACTTTTATAATATGGTGCCTTGCTTGCCCAACGAATGCGTTGTGTGATGAATTCTTGAATCGATTTTGCTGACGCTGTTTCAACAATAGCATCTTGTGAAAAACAGTAGTGGACTTTCCCTGGATATGCTGCTTTAATTTTTTCCATCAACAACATATCATCTCCCGATGCAATATGATCAACGCCTTTAAACCCATTCACCTGAATAAACGCTTCTTTTTCATAGGCTAAATTTGCCCCATTGCACATCGTATAAAGTCCTGCTCCAACTCCTGCTGCCGTAATGCCTTGTAAGGAAAGGAAATCAAGCGATTGAAAAATGCCCAGTAATGATTTTTCTTTTTCAAATTTTACGGGACCTGCAATAAATACTGCACCTGTGGCTTCATAAAACGAGCTGATTGTTGCTAACCAATTTTTATTCATGGTGCAATCCGCATCGGTTGTTACGATAAGTTTTCCTTTTGCATAACTAATACCTTTAGTTATTGCTGCTTTTTTTCCATGAACAATGGCTTTATCTTCTATTGAAATTAATCTTACTCCTTTGTTGGCATAGGAACTAATGATCTTAGCCGTATCATCATCTGATTGATCATCTATAATAATGATTTCTATTAATTCAGTCGGATAGTTTTGTTCAAGCAATGATTCTATGCAATGTCCTATGCAATTTCCCTCATTCCTAGCTGCTACTAAGATAGATACGGATGTGGTGGGCTTGCTTAAGGGGGAGAATGGTTTTAGCCTGTTGAAGTAGTATAACGCTATCCAAATGACAACCCCATAGGTTAAGATCAATAAAAATGCACTATAAATCAATATCATGGGATCAATAAATGGAATAAATTTCAAGAAAGTTAAATTTCAGCATTTCTTCTCGAAAAGAATTTTTTTCAGCGAAGTTATTCGTTAATTTTAATTTAGTTGCATAACTAACGATATGCCAAACAACCAATTTAAGAGAGGCGAATTATACAGTTTCATCACCGGACTGGCATCTACTGCCATTGCAAGGAGGTTACAAAAAAACTTCAAGCAAGAGGGCATCGAAATTACTATTGAACAATGGAGTGTACTCTATCATCTTTGGAAAAAAGATGGCATCAGTCAGCAAGAACTTTGTAACGCCTCATTTCGTGACAAACCAAGTATTACCCGTTTGGTTGATAACCTAGAGAAGCTGAATATGGTGAAACGTGTAGGCTCTCCAACTGATAGGAGAAAGAACTTGATTTATATTACAGATCAAGCTAAAAAATTACAAGATCAAACCATGGATATTGCTGCGGTAACTATGAATGAAGCTTTAGATGGGGTAAGTAGAGCAGATATTGAACGCGCAAAATCAGTACTTCAGAAAATATATGATAATCTAACCTCTTAACCTTTTAATAGTTGTATTATGGAAACCACATCAACAGCAATCATGAAAGGAGCCGGCTGGCTTCTTACTGAAGAAACACCTGCTCATACATTTATTCCTGAAGATTTCAATGAGGAACAAAAAATGATGATGGACATGTGTCATCAATTTATTGAAGCAGAAATTTATCCCTTGCTGAACCGGATTGATAGTCTTGAAGCTGGATTAATGCCATCACTAATGGTAAAGGCAGGCGAGCAAGGACTATTAGGTATTTCTGTTCCGGAACAGTACAACGGGTTAGGCAAGGATTTTATTTCATCTATACTTGTTGCAGAAGGATTAGGGGCGGGGCATTCATTCTCGGTTGCTGTATCTGCTCATTCAGGAATAGGTACATTACCCATTTTATATTTTGGGACCGATGCACAAAAAGATAAATACATCCCCAAGTTAGCAACAGGTGAGTGGAAAGGATCTTATGGCCTAACCGAACCGAATAGTGGGAGTGATGCGTTAGGCGCCAAAACAACAGCTAAGCTTAGTGAAGATGGAAAGCATTATATTTTAAACGGACAAAAATGTTGGATTACCAATGGAGGGTTTGCAGATATCTATACAGTCTTTGCCAAAATAGATGGAACTGCATTCACAGCATTTATCCTAGAACGTGGTATGCCAGGCTTTACACAAGGACCAGAAGAGCATAAGATGGGGATCAAAGGTTCATCTACTGTTCAATTGTATTTTCAAGATTGTAAAGTGCCCGTTGAAAATGTATTGGGTGAAATAGGAAAGGGGCACATAATTGCCTTCAACATCCTAAATATTGGCAGACTTAAATTATGTGCTGCTACATTGGGGGGCACAAAAAAATGCCTACAGGAAACAATACAGTATGCAAAAACACGTGAGCAATTTAAAAAGCCGATAGCTGATTTTGGTGCTATTCAACATAAGCTTGCTGAAATGGCTGTGCAAATTTATGCTTCGGAGGCTGCATTGTATCGAACATCGATGTGGATTGACGAAAAAGAAAAAGATTTATTGCTGGCCGGTAAACCATTTAACGAAGCCATGTTGTCTGCTGCAGAAGAATATGCTATAGAATGTGCAATGTTGAAAGTTTTTGGTTCTGAATTGTTAGATTTTGTAGTCGATGAATCTGTTCAAGTACATGGTGGAAATGGATTTAGCGATGAATACAATATATCACGCGCATATAGAGATAGTCGGATCAATAGAATATTTGAAGGGACAAATGAAATTAATCGTTTACTTATAGTAGACATGGTCTTGAAACGTGCAATGAAGGGTAGGTTAGATATGATGGGTCCTGCTATGGCTGTGCAAAAAGAATTAATGAGCATTCCCGAATTTGGCAATCAAGACGAATCTCCATTTTCAGAAGAAAGAAAAGCCATTCAACAATTCAAGAAGTCTATTTTTATGGTCGCTGGTGCTGCGGTTCAGAAGTTAATGATGAAGATTGAGACTGAGCAAGAAATACTAATGAATATTGCAGATATGGCTATTCAAGTTTTTCATGCTGAAAGTACATTGTTGAGAACAATGAAGTTGGTTGCAGAAAAAGGAGAGGCATCATGCAGTATTGAATTGGATATTGCCCGTATTTATATTTATGATGCAGCAGATAAAATTAATAAAGCCGGTAAGGAAGCAATTAATTCATTTGCTTCTGGAGATGAACAACGTATGATGTTACTGGGTATTAAACGGTTTACTAAAGTATCTCCATTTAATGCTAAGGATGCAAGAAGAAGAATTGCTGCCAGTTTAATTCAAGGAAGAATTATTTAAAGTAATTATCCAACCTACTTCTTGAAGTTTATAAAATAAACAATCCCCCGTTGAAATCTCAACGGGGGATTATTTATTAAAATTTGTTATGCTATTAAATTATGCTTCTGAAACGTTTGCTAGTTGAATGCCTTTCCAAGAGTTATTTTCGGAATGATATGAAGGCGAAAACTGCTTGACAGGTGCTTCCTTGATTTCTTTTTTAGAAAACGCAATGGTTAGTGTAATTAATACTGTTGAAATGCCAGAAACAAGTCCAAGAAATGCAAACATATCATTTGCATGTTTTTGTGGTTCCGTTAGGTTCATTACAATCAAAGAAATAAATGACCCGAAGGCAAAAACGATTGCACTCATCAAAATGGCTTTACTAGTTTCCTTATGATCCTGGATGCTATGTTTTACAAAATTGATGAAGAGCATTGAACTGAATATGAAAACTGGAATACTTCCTATTAATAAAATCATTAATAAATTATTTTCAGTAACTCCATTCATTGCAATTGCCAAAGAAGTAAAAGCAAGGAGTAGGGTTAATGACAGCCCAATTAGTTTATTGATCTTATTATTTTCATTTAAGTATACCAATACAATGAGCATTAATGGCGCCTGAATAACAATACTCATGGTATTGATTATTGTTCCAACACTTTCAGGGAGCAGCCCTACGTTTTTCACTAAGAAAGTACTTAGAAAAGGTAAAAGGTATACTGAGGAGAGTAAAACGGCCTGAGTGATGCTGATTTTAAAATAGGATTTGGACTGTTTCATAGTGTTCAATTGAATTGTTTAATAAAGGGTATAACTAAAACGTGAAATTGTTGTGGGAATTATATTTTAGCCCCAAATCAGTTCAAATTCAGTAAAACCGCCTCTACTTTTAAGTATTTTTACTGATTTACTAGCTGTTTTTAGTAATCTGATTTTATTGTGCAGTGCATTCTCCACATAAAAAAAAGGGCAATCTGAGACCAGATGCCCTTAACCCTTATTACAATTCTAGACGTTTATTTAATTATTTTGATAGCTGGGATAGTATTTGCTGATATTCGTCACACTGGTTTTAGATAATTCAGGCGTATTGGCTAAACTGAAATCATCCCACTGTGCAATAGCTGCGTTTTTTCTTTGTGGAACTGCTTCTTTTGATACTTCAGTTTCTACTTTATTTAAGTCAAACATGGCTATGCTAATAGAAGCGAATGCGGTAGAAATAATCGTAATCAATCCAAACAATGATCTGATATCAGAAGCATGCTTTTCTGGAGAAATCAAATTTAATGTAAGCAATAGCATATATGATCCATAAGCAAATACGATTGCGCTAAGGATGAATGCTTTATTAGTTCCTTTTTGTTGGTATACACTTGATTTTACATATTGTATAAATAATACAGATCCGAATAAGAATACTGGTATTGTGCCTAGTGTCATCAAGTTCAATGTAGCTTGTTCGTTGAATGATGAAAGTCCCATCGCAACTACACTTATGCCTAAAATTGACGCAAGGCTTATTTTTATACCTTTAGTAATCTTATTATTTTCTGTAAAGTATAAAAGGAAAATTAATGTTAATGGAGCTTGTAGTACATTAGCTAGCATGCTGATCCATACTGATGTTTTTTCTGGCAACGCAACATATTTATTTAAAAGAGATGTAGAAATGAAGAACATCATATTTGCTGCTGCAAGAGAAAGGAAATACCTGTTGCTGCCTTTTTGTTTAATAAAGATTATGGCTACAGGCAATAAAACGATAAGTGCGCTAATGAGCTGAAGGGTCGAATTTGATTGGTTCATAACTAAGGATTTTGGATGGTTTCCCTTTAAAACGCAATGCTTCACCCGATAGTATAAATTGAGTTCAAATTGGCAAAAATTAAGGGAAAGTGCTTTTTACAATACGTATTTCTACTATGATATCACGATAAAAACTAATTTCGTATGATGCGATATATCATAATAGTATGTTTTTCGATTGGGCTAGTTCACACCAGCAATATGGTCTTTAGCCAAGTAAAATTCATTCCAGGAAAAACTAAGGGGCTGATGCCTTATATAGAATACGGACCCGGGGATGATCGATTGGGGGGTGCAAAGATGACCTATATTGATACAGGGGTTCTAGTAAAGATTATTGATAGTTTAGCTACCGATTATATTATCGAGCTTGCTCCTACGTTCAGTGCATTTATTTTAAAATCAAGTGTAAGCTTGGATACTACATACTCAGTTAAGCCATTTTACCTCAGTGGAAATTGGAGAACTTATTCCGATGAGCGTTTTGATTATATAAGCATTGATATGCCTGAGAAATTACCTTACAAAGGGAATATGCTGGTTAATCCGTCAAGATTAGCTGTTGACTTGTTTGGTATCACGTCTAATACCAATTGGATCACTCAGACTGGTAAGCCTTCAGAAATTAGGAATGTTTGGCTCGAGCAAATGCAAAATGGGGTGCTTAGAGTCTATATTGATTTAAAGAGTAAGCTACATTGGGGGTACTCTGTATATTATGATTCTACTTCAACCAAACTCACCATTCGGGTTAAGCATGCACCAGATAAAAAATTGAAGAACCTATTTGTTGCCATTGATGCTGGACATGGTGGAGATAATTCAGGAGCTGCAGGTAATGTTTCAGGTAAGCTAGAAAAGTTCCTCACATTAGATTATGCGTTGGCGTTAGAAAAAGAACTCAAAAAATCTGGGGTTAAACAAATTTTCATGATACGGCGCATTGATACAAGTCTATCTATGCCACAACGAATTAAGATGTTAAGGGATACTATGCCTGATTTATTAATTAGCATTCATTTCAATTCATCATCTGTAGATACGGTAAACGGCACTAGCACTTTTTATCGTCATATTGGGTTTAGGCCATTAACCCAAACTATTTTGAAAAGAATGGGAGAGCTTAACTTGAATGTGTTTGGTAATGTTGGAAGTTTCAATTTTGCATTGAGCGGGCCAACTGATTTTCCCAACTGTCTTGTTGAGGTAGCATTTTTAAGCAACCATAATAATGAAAAATTTATTCTTTCAAAGCGTGGTGCATTAGATGTAGCAAAAAAAATCAAGCAAGGAATTAAAGATTGGATTGAGTTAGAACGTTAGTCATGTATAGTCTTTACATATTGTGTACCTTCAACCTCTACTAAATAAATTTCTATGGAGCTTAAAAATTCATTTGTTCACCATGTTTATTTCTGGCTTAAAAACCCTGAAAGTAAAGAGGATCTTCAAAAACTTGTTGAAGGATTGCAGGCATTAAGCGTAGTGAAAGAAATTAAAGCGTTCCATATTGGCAAACCTGCACCTACAAATAGAGAAGTAATTGATTCAAGCTATGCTGTATCATGGCTTAATGTTTTTGAAACGGAAGAAGATGAACGTGTTTATCAATCTCATCCTCTTCATTTGAAATTCATTGCAGATTGCTCAATGTTATGGCAAAAGGTAATCGTTTATGATTCATTGCAATTTTAACTTGAACTTCAAATGTTTAATAAAAACAAGTCAGCAGCGTTAGGGTTCATCTTTGTTACTGTATTGATTGATGTAATTGGTTTTGGAATCATCATACCTGTTATGCCCAAGCTTATACAATCCCTCACCGGGGGGGATCTAAGTAAAGCATCGTCTATTGGTGGTTTGCTGATGTTTACCTATGCCTTCATGCAATTTCTATTTGCCCCGGTGTTAGGAAACTTGAGTGATCAATTTGGAAGACGCTCGGTTCTCTTATTTTCATTGTTGGGCTTTGGCATTGATTACCTTTTCTTAGCATGGGCTCCTAGTCTTGGTTGGTTATTTGTTGCTCGTGTTTTCTCTGGAATTACTGGAGCAAGTATTACCACTGCTTCAGCTTATGTTGCAGATATCAGTACTCCTGAAAAGCGGTCACAAAATTTTGGGATGATTGGCGCTGCATTTGGTGTTGGATTTATTATTGGTCCATTGATTGGGGGATTACTTGGACAATATGGTGAGCGTATCCCTTTTCTTTTTGCTGCCGGATTAACACTGCTGAATTGGTTGTATGGATTTTTTATACTTCCGGAATCTTTAGCAAAGGATAAAAGAAGAAAGTTTGACTGGAGGCGTGCTAATCCGCTTGGGTCGCTTATGCATTTAAAAAAATACCCAGCTGTTGCAGGACTTATCCTTTCCCTTACCTTAATATATCTAGGTATGCATGCTGTTCAGAGTACCTGGAGCTACTATACGATGAAAAAATTTAGCTGGAATCCTGCCATGGTAGGGTACTCACTTGCATTTGTAGGTGTAATGATTGCCATCGTTCAAGGGGGCTTAATCCGAATAGCTATTCCAAAACTTGGACAATCCAGGGCATTGTTTATAGGACTGCTGATGTATACTATCGGTATGTTTCTATTTGCTTTTGCTGCATCCACTTGGATGATGTTTGCTTTTTCAGTAGTGTATTGTTTGGGAGGAATTGCTGGCCCAGCGCTTCAAGGTATTATTTCTTCGCATGTACCTTCTAGTGAACAAGGAGAATTACAAGGGGCCTTGACAAGTTTGATGAGTGCAACCGCAATTATAGGGCCGCCTATTATGACCAACTTATTTGCTGTTTTTAGCAAAGATGGGACAGGCTATTTTTTCCCTGGCGCCCCATTTTTTGCAGGGGCAATTTTCTTCTTAATAAGTACAATACTAACATTTAAGAGCTTAAAAGCAGAAAAAATGCAAGTTCCTTTTTAGCTAACTTACTGAAAATCATACGTTAACATATTTTTATCAATTATTTTTCCACATTTACCAATTATTTGAAATAACTTTGTTGAGTAAATTTGAGTTAAGCCCAGTCTTTGTAAGTTCATAGATCATCTGCTAAGCACGTTCTGCTAATAGTTGTCTTGTTTACGCTCTGTGTTTCTCTCATGCTTTTTTAATTTTTATTTTTTAGAGAATGAACATTTATGTTTCAAACTTAAGCTTCAACGTTCAAGATGAAGACTTAAAAGAATTTTTTGCTGAGTACGGAGAAGTAACTTCAGCTAAAGTAATTACTGACAAATTCACAGGACGTAGCCGTGGCTTCGGTTTTGTTGAAATGTCTGATGATGCAGCTGCTCAGAAAGCAATCCAAGAATTGGATGGTGCTACTGTAGAAGGTCGTGCAATCAAAGTAAGCGAGGCTAAGCCACGCGAGCAACGTCCAAGCACCGGCGGTAGCGGCGGTGGTGGCGGAAGAAGCGGCGGCGGTGGCGGTCGTAACTTCGGTGGTGGAAGCGGCGGCGGTGGAAACCGTTGGTAGTCTTACCTCACACACAACATTGAAAAGAGAACCTTATGGTTCTCTTTTTTTTTGCGCTTTAGGGGATGCAGATTATAGCTCTCTAGCTTTTACTGTTGAGCAATCTGTTCCTGAATAGTTAATTACTAGGTCTCTCCTTTCTGGTTATGAAGTATTATTGGAAGGAAGAAATAATGGGCTATGCGTCTTATCGTTAAAAATTATTCAGACCTTTATGGCTGAAAAATTAACCATGGGAATTGTAAGCGAATTCAATGACTATAGAAAAAAAATGAATGAAGTTATTCTGAAGAATAATAACTTAGTGATGAAGCGTTTGTGGAATTTAGATACTAATACCTATGAAGAGGGTGTATTGGATAAAAAAACAAAAGAAATGCTCGGGTTAGTATCAAGTATGGTATTGCGATGCGACGACTGCATCAAGTATCATCTTGGCAAATGTCATGAATTGGGGTTAACGACTCCTGAGATTTATGAAATTTTTTCTGTGGCTAATATTGTTGGTGGAACTATTGTTATACCACATACAAGAAGAGCTGCAGAGTATTGGGAGCTATTATTGGCTGAACCTGCAACAGAGTAATGATAAGAAATAGTAAATTTATAATCTATACAATAGAATCCCATGAGTGAAGATATTCAAGTTGCGCCAGTAGCATTAACATCCAAAGATTTTCAAACTGACCAGGAAGTACGTTGGTGTCCGGGGTGCGGTGATTATTCGATTTTGGCTCAAGTGCAAAAAATCATGCCAACATTAGGCATCCCTCGTGAGAACATAGTGATTGTTTCAGGCATTGGTTGTTCAAGTCGCTTCCCATATTATATGGAAACGTTTGGAATGCACTCTATTCATGGACGTGCTACTGCTATTGCAAGTGGATTAAAAGCTACGAGACCTGAATTAAGTGTTTGGATTGTAACAGGAGATGGAGATTCTTTAAGCATTGGCGGTAACCATACTATCCATTTGCTTCGTCGGAATTTTGATGTAAATGTTATGTTATTCAATAATCAAATTTATGGTTTAACAAAAGGGCAATATTCTCCAACGTCTGAAGAACAAAAAGTTACTAAGTCAACTCCTTATGGAAGTCTTGACCATCCATTTAATCCACTAGCATTAGCCATGGGTGCTGATGGAACTTTTATTGCAAGAAGCATGGATCGTGATCCAAAACATTTACAGGAAATGTTGTTACGCAGCAATGCACATAAAGGCGCATCCTTTTTAGAGATATATCAAAACTGTAATATTTTTAACGACGGTGCTTTTGAAATTTTTACAGAAAAAGGATCAAAGCCAGTAGAAACATTATTCCTTGAACAAGGTAAGCCCTTGCTCTTTGGCGCAAATAAAGAAAAGGGGATTCGACTTGATGGTTTTAAGCCTGTTGTGGTTGATCTTAGTGAAGATGTTACTGCTGCCGATTGTTGGATACACGACGAGCGTGATTTTTATAAAGCACAAATTTTAGTGAGGATGTTTGATGATCCACATAGTGGAGGCCACTTGCCTAGACCATTCGGAGTCTTTTATCAAACTGACAGGCCTTGTTATGAAGACCAAATGGAAATGCAAGTACAAGAAGTGCTCGCTAAAAAAGGGAAGGGCGATTTAAATAAACTTCTACGAGGCAGTGAGGTATGGACGATAAAATAATTTTATACTAAAATGCATGAAAACGGATGGGGATTATTTCATCCGTTTTTTTATTACCGAATTTTGCTTTCAATATGATTATATCTATTCATCCCAGTAATCCACAAGACCGATTAATTAAACAAGTAGCCGAGTGCTTGTTAGACGGAGGTGTAGTCATTTATCCAACGGATACGGTGTATGGTTTTGGCTGTGATATTTTTCAACCCAAAGCAATTGAGAGAATTTGCAGAATTAAAGAAATAGATCCTGTGAAGGCCAATCTTTCATTTGTATGCAGTGACTTATCAGATCTGAGTAAATATGCAAGCTCGATTAGTACGCCTCATTATCGATTCATTAAGTCGCACATTCCAGGTCCTTTCACATTTATTCTTCCCGCTAGTAAGGCGGTTCCAAGAATACTGAAAAGCAAGAAAGATACGATTGGCTTGAGGGTGCCTAATCATAAAATCACTCATGCCATTGCTGAAAAGTTAGGTCATCCCATATTGAGTTCATCCCTTCCTGGCGAGATGGTTGAAGAGTTTACCGACCCCGAATTAATTCATCAAAAGTTTGAATATGTAGTTGATATTGTTATTGACGCGGGTCCGGGAGGCATGGAATATTCAACAATCATTGACCTCACAGAGGATGAGCCTGTTGTTACCAGGCAAGGGTTGGGACAGCTGATATAAAAAATGTCTAGTTTTTATTGGCCATGAATTTGATTAAGGGTGTAAATTAAATTACGATAGTTATCCTCTGTGCCTTGGTCTCACCCCTCTTCTTTTCATTTCTCTTTTGATTAAATAGCCTTTGATCTTTTTTGCTTTCCATTTGGCGATTTTGCCTTTTCTCGGATGATTATCATGTTGAACTTCAACGTTTGTGTTAAACCCTACTTCAGCTTTTATTTCTAACGTTGCGAATGTCATGATCATCGCAATGACCATAAGGATAAATTTTTTCGTTTTCATAATTTTTGATTTATTCTTATGTTATTGACTGAATTCAAGGAGAAAGGTTTAATTCTATCACGTTATTGAACTTTTTTTAACAGTTCAATCATAGCATTCTGGTATAAATGAAATTTTTCTTTCCTGAAAGAGATTTATTGTGTAGTAACAAACAGCATATATCTTAATAATATCAGTAAATTTCTTAATTTTAAATCCTTGATTTATTTTTACTTCTTTGACCAACTGCATTGTGGGAGATAGATGAGAGAGAGATTGGTCTGATTCCAATCTTGGTCAAACAATTAAACAACCTCAACTCCCCCTTTGTGAACAAACTTAACCGATCCCTTATTTTTGCTATTCTGTCGATTTGCACTAACACAGCAATGTCACAGGTTTCCTTAAAGTCTTTAACTACCGCCTACGTCCAAAACTTCAATACATTGAAGAGTTCTGGGCTAAGCTCAACAGTTCCATTAGGGTGGGTTTTACTGGAAACAGGGGCTAATGCAAACATTACCTACGAAGCCAATACTGGCAGCCTGACTACCGGCAATACATATAGTTATGGGATAGGTACAAATGCAGACAGGGCTTTCGGTGTGTTGGGTTCAGGATCATTGTCCTCAACACTTGGAGCTTCATTCAAAAACTTATCTGGCAAAATTTTACGTGCTGTTACCATCACCTATACAGGAGAGATGTGGAGAAAGGGAGAAGTTAACAGAGATGATATGCTGGATTTTCAATTCAGTACAAATGCCACTTCATTGGCAACGGGTACTTGGACCGATAATAGCTCACTTGATTTTATTTCACCAAACTCATCTGTAGTTGGTGCAAAAGATGGCAATCTAGCCGTTAATAGAAAATTGATAACTTCAACGATTGCGGGTTTATCCATTCCCGCAAATGCTATATTTTGGATTCGTTGGAAAGATTTCGATGCCACTGGAAGTGAGGATGGATTGGGAATAGATGACTTTAAGATCAGTATCTCTGCAACTGATGTTACTCCTCCTACCATAATGTCATTTAGTCCATTATCTAACTCAACTGATAATCCCATCAATGGCGTCCTAAAAATTAATTTTTCCGAACCAATCGCAAAAGGAACTGGCTCGATACATCTAAAAAGATTTTCAGATGGAGCTGTCATACAAAGTATTTTATCATCTGACCCTTCCGTTTCTATAAGTGGGCAGGCTGTATCTATTCCATATGCTGGCACAACATACAATACACCTTATTATGTTGAAATATCCAATGGATGTTTCAAGGATTTGACTAACAACAGTTTTGCGGGTATAAGTGGATCTAGTACCTGGAATTTTAGCACACAATCAGGTGATAAGCTCAAAATTGTGAACTGGAATATCGAGTGGTTCGGACATTCATCGCTTGGCCCTACAGATGATGCATTACAGGAGCAAAATGTAAAGACCATATTTCAAAACATCAATGCAGATCTGTACATGCTTGGTGAAATTGTAAATGTGGGCAGATTAAATAATATTGTCAGCCAAATGCCCGGATATGAGTATATCGTATCCGATTTCTGTTCAGCCAGCACCAATACCACGGGATGCACAAGCGACCAAAAACTGGCTTTTGTATTTAGATCATCTGTGGTAAAAAAAATAAGGTCTTATGGTGTTCTAAGAAGTCCCAACAGCAGTGCTTCAGCAGACTACAACTGGAGTAGTGGAAGATTTCCTTTTTTAATGGAAGCAGATGTGTTCTCTAACGGATTTCAAAAGAAAATTCAATTCATCGCAGTACATGCAAAAGCAAATACTCCCGATTTTATTGAGTCTTACAACAAAAGAAAAAATGGTGCCATAGAATTGCGTGACTCTTTGTTGGTCCAATATCCCACTTCTAATTGGATGGTATTGGGTGATTATAATGACGACCTCGACAAAACCATAACCACGCAGATGGCTCCTATTACCGAGAGCTCTTTTGCTTCTTTCACCAACGAGCCGAGCTTCAGGTCTGTTACATTACCATTGAGTCTTGCAGGTCAGCCGTCGACAGTTTCATATCCTGATTTTATTGATCATGTTACTGTTTCAAATGAAATGCATCAATACTATGTACCTAACTCAGCCCGAACTTTAAAAACCGAAGTGGAAGCATGGGTTACGAATTTTGGTAACACAACATCTGACCATTATCCAATTTATACTGAATTTATATTTACTACTTCAGCTTCTCAACTGGCTATGAATCGTTCTGTTATTGATGCTGAATCCCCAACAAAAGATTTCTTGATTAAATCCTTCTTGAGCAATAGTATGCTTCATTCAATGATTACTTCTTCATATGAAGGTCCGGCCACCTTGCAAATTATAGACATGAACGGAAGGGTACTGTCTACAATCCAGAGCAGGATCACAAAAGGGATGCAGCAATTCAAATGGAATACATCTAACTGGCCTGCCGGAATCTATTTTATCAGGATTCAAACCCAGAAAGAGCATAGAGTTCAAAAGGTATATGTTCCAAGAAATTGATGTAACCCAAATATATAATCTGAGTTATATTGGTTTAACCTTGAAACTTTTTCTGTGAAGATGGCATGGTCCAGATTCCTCAATTGCTCTTCTATGATCCATGGTTGGATACCCCTTGTTTTTTTCCCAATTGTATTGTGGAAATAATTTATCCTGTGCTAACATAAAATCATCACGGTATGTTTTTGCTAAAATACTAGCAGCTGCAATAGATGCATATTTCCCATCGCCTTTGATGATCGTTTGGTGGGGTATTTTTTTATAGGGCTTGAACCTATTTCCATCAATGATGATGAACCTTGGTTTCTTTTTTAATTGATCAATGGATAGATGCATTGCTTTGATTGATGCATTTAAAATATTGATTTCATCAATTTCAAGTTGATCGACACTTCCAACTGCCCAAGCAATAGCTTCTTTTTGAATAATTTCACGCAAGGCATAGCGTTGCTTCTCATTCAATTTTTTTGAATCATTGAGTAGTGGGTTATAAAAATTTAGTGGTAATATCACTGCAGCAGCGTATACGGGGCCAGCTAAGCATCCCCTGCCGGCTTCATCGCATCCTGCTTCCAGAAGTTTATCTTGATAGAATGGTTCAAGCATGATTTGCAAATTACCAAGAAAAATTCATCAAAAGTAGCCTAAGATGGGTTTGGTTAATACCTTTGCATTATGATTGAGGAGCAAACACAAAAAAAATCAAATGCAGTTGCCATTTGGCTTTTAGTTGGAGTAGTAATGCTTGTTATCCAAGTATTGCTTGGGGGCATAACACGACTTACCGGTTCAGGATTGTCGATTACGGAATGGAAACCAATTCTTGGTGCGATACCTCCCCTTAATGAGCATGATTGGTTAATTGCGTTTGATCAGTATAAAAAAATTGGACAATTCAAACACATCAACTTTGACTTTACCTTGTCTGATTTTAAATTCATTTATTTCTGGGAATGGTTTCACAGGGAATGGGCAAGGTTAATTGCCGTTGTTTTCTTGTTGCCTTTTGTTTGGTTTATCATCAAAAAGAGATTTAGAAAGGAGATGATTAATCCTTTGCTCATTCTCTTTTTATTGGGAATTCTTCAAGGTCTAATTGGGTGGATTATGGTGAAGAGTGGGTTGAATCAAGAGAATCTATATGTAAATCATATTCGCCTTGCCATTCATTTTATTTCTGCGTTAGGTTTATTGTCGTATACAACGTGGTTTGCATTGATGTTGATTATTCCTCATGAGCAACTGGTGGTATCCCCATCCTTAAAAAAATTCACCTTAGCGATAGTAGTATTGATTATTATTCAACTTGTATTTGGTGCATTTATGGCTGGATTAAAAGCCGCCAATTTTGCCACCACATGGCCATTAATAAATGGAGAGTTTATTCCATCTTCTATGTCTAATGATACGCTTACTTCATTTACACATGATCCGTTGGCGATTCATTTTATTCATAGAAATTTAGCCTATCTGATTTTGATTTTAATTGTTCTTTGGTATAGAAAGGCATTGAAATCTTCAGGGGAAAAGTTATTCCTCACAGCACGTAAAATTCCTTTGATATTTGTTTTGCTTCAAGTGGTCTTAGGCATTTTCACTGTTCTGTATGCTGATAATAAAATGGCCTTATTATGGCTTGGCGTAGCCCATCAGTTTACTGCAATGGTATTGGTGTTGGTTATGGTGGGGATGGTTTATCTTATTAGAGGAAATAGGCAATAGGAGAGAGG
>CAJBBV010000085.1 GCA_903951405.1 uncultured bacterium | reverse complement strand
GAATCACTACCTACTGACTTACAAATCAATGAAACGGTCATCCCGCAAAATGGAAAAATTATTTTGCCATTAAGTGTATATCTAAAAAATCGCGATACGTTGCAGACAAGAGTTAAAAATAAAGAAATTGCATTGTGGGTAGCGACACATGAAACCTTAGATGTGTTATTAGTTATAGAAAAAGACATTAATGTATTTCCACTGATTGCTGTATTTGTGGAACGATTTCAAGATGGGCGCATATTTACATTGGGTAATTTACTGCGCTCACGTTATCAGTTTAAAAATATATTAAGAGCTTTTGGTGATGTCCTACAAGATCAATTGTTTTACCTAAAACGTTCAGGATTTGATAGCTACCTCATTAAAACTGGCAAAGATGCTAATGAGGCATTAAAAGCTCTCAAGTCATTTAGTGATCCATATCAGGGCGCTGTCGATATTAAAGAGCCTATCTGGAAAAGGAAGGTGCGTTCATGAGTATCCAGCCTATAAAGCCCCAGAAAAAACATATCGATAAAATCGATATCAATGATGCACTTATTAAAACGATTAAAGAAAAATCAGAAAAAGTCATTTCACTTATTCAAAAGAATATTGAAAAACATAACTCTGTCACATTCGCAAATAGTTTGGGGGCTGAAGACATGGTGCTTGTTGATCTCATCCAAAAAAATACACTTAATGTTGAGATCTTTTCTATTGACACAGGAAGACTGCCATCTGAAACGTATAATTTGATTCAAATGGTAGAAGACAAGTATCAATTCAAAATTAAACTTTATTTCCCTAACCAAGAAAAAGTAGAAAACTATGTCAATACAAATGGCATCAATGCTTTTTATAATTCGTTAGACTTAAGGAAATCGTGTTGTGGTATTCGAAAAGTTGAACCCTTAAGTCGCGCTTTAAAAGATAAAAAAGCTTGGATCACAGGCATGAGACAAGAGCAATCTCAAACAAGACAAACGCTTCAAGAAGAAGAATTTGATGAGGCGCATCAGTCTCAAAAACTGAATCCATTAAGCGCTTGGAGTGAGCTAGAGGTTTGGGCTTATATTAAACACTATGAAGTGCCTTATAACGCACTTCATGATCATTTTTATCCAAGCATCGGTTGCGCGCCATGCACAAGGGCTGTCTCTGAAGGAGAGGATTTAAGAGCTGGACGCTGGTGGTGGGAAGATCCTCAAAATAAAGAATGTGGACTACACGTAAAATAATATGACAACACTTTCAAATTTAACGCATCTTGATTGGCTTGAGTCTGAAGCTATTCATATCTTAAGAGAAGTTGCTGGTCAATGCAGCAATCCAGTACTTCTTTTCTCAGGCGGCAAAGACTCACTTTGTCTCTTAAGGTTAGCAGAAAAAGCATTCAGACCAGGGCGCTTTCCTTTTCCTCTGCTTCATATTGATACAGGTCACAATTATGATGAAGTGATTCAGTTTAGAGATCTTCGTGCCAAAGAACTTAATGAAAGATTAATTGTGCGCTCTCTCGAAGATTCGATGAAGCGCGGAACTGTTGTTTTAAAAACAGCAGATGAGCCACGCAATAAACATCAATCAGTCACACTTTTAGAAGCTATTGCAGAATTTGAATTTGATTGTTGTATTGGTGGAGCAAGACGTGATGAAGAAAAAGCACGCGCTAAAGAAAGGATCATGAGCTTTAGAGATGGGTTTGGTCAATGGGATCCAAAAAACCAAAGGCCTGAGTTATGGAATCTCTATAACG
>CAJBBV010000084.1 GCA_903951405.1 uncultured bacterium | reverse complement strand
GATAAATCCAAAAAACAAGATTAATCTTCCATTGCTTTTAATGTTTAATTTATTCAGTGCCTCCTGCTTAGTTGTCTTCGTGCCAAAATGATCAAAGACAGGATGGGGAAGCATGACTTTTTTTTGCTTTATACGAAAGGTATTCATATCAGCGATTACCTCATTACTTAACGCAATGAATGCATGTATAGGTTTAATGAAATAGGAAGTAAATAGGGAATCGCCAATTCGTTTTTCATGGGGGGTGATGTTATCTGCAATACAAATAATCTTGGTGTATTTGTTCTTTGCAACAAATCGCAGTATTGTACCCAAACAAGGACCCATAAATGGAATCCAATAGCGAACAATAATGATGTCTGCTTTCTTGTCTCGTAATTCTCGACCAACTTTAATCCAATTGAATGGGTTAATTGAATTGACCTTCTGTTTAATGGTCAAGTTGAGTGGGGGAGGTGCATCGGAAAACTGTGTTTTACCAGGAAATAAGAAGGAAGGGTATTGAAGTGAAAATGTATAGAGTTCGGTTTTATAACCTCGATCATTAAATTCTTGAGCAAGGCGTTCTGTAAATGAAGCGATTCCTCCACGATAGGGATAGGAAGGGCCTAAGAAAACGACTGACTGTGATGTGGATTGGTCTTGCATAACTAAAGGCTATATGCCTTTTTTGCATTCAATGTTATACACATTTCGTTCAAGGGAATTTCTCGAAATGAGTTCGGCAATAAATCCAGCTAAAAAAAGTTGTGTTCCAATAATCATGGAAGTTAGTGCTAGAAAAAAGGAAGGACGATTGGTTAATGAAAAATGAATATCATATACTTTGTTTCCAATTAAATATAAACTGATAACAAGTCCTATCATAAAGGCAAGCGAACCAAGTAACCCAAAAAATTGCATGGGCTTTTTTCCGAATTTTCCAATGAACATGATTGTTGTCAAATCAAGGAATCCATTTACAAAACGTTCTATCCCGAATTTGGATGTGCCATATTTTCTAGCACGATGTTCTACTTCCTTTTCAGCTATTTTAGTAAACCCTGCCCATTTTGATAGTACAGGAATATAGCGATGCATTTCTCCATACACCTCAATGTTCTTAATTACATTATGATCGTAGGCTTTAAGTCCACAATTAAAATCATTAAGTTTAATGCCAGACATTTTTCGGGTAACAGCATTAAACAGCTTAGAGGGTAAATTTTTGGTCAGTACGTTATCAAAGCGTTTTCTTTTCCAACCACTGATCAAATCAAGCTTATTGTCTTTGAGCATATGGTATAGGCCAGGAATCTCATCAGGGCTATCTTGCAGGTCTGCATCCATGGTGATGATAACATCCCCTAGAGCATCTCTAAATGCTACATTCAAGGCGGCACTCTTACCGTAATTGCGTTTGAACTTAATTCCTTTTATACGAGAGTTCTCTTCGTGTAATTGTTCTATTACTGACCATGATGTATCCGTGCTTCCATCATCCACTAATATTACTTCATAGCTAAAGCTGTTACTATCCATAACACGACTTATCCAAGAACAGAGTTCAGGGAGTGATTCGGCTTCGTCTTTTAGTGGTATGACTACAGAAATATTCATTTACGCGTGTTGAAATGGAGTAGGAGGATTCTTTTTGGTAATAGCCGCTCCAATCAATGATCCAATAGCACCAAATAACAAAGTTCCTAAAATTGTGCCTCCGATAACAAATGGCCAAAAGAATTTCTTAGTAAAGCCCAAAGCCATTTCGACTTGATCGTCTGGCATTTGTGGATTTTGTTCTAACATTTTTTGACGTGCTATATCCAACATTTTATCTTGCATTTCAGGAAATGCCAAGTTAAAAATTACTTGAAAGGCAAGTATTAGAATAGTAGCGAAAGCGCTTGACTTAAACCCAAAAGCAAATAATTCACCAAACGTTAATTGATTGTTTTTTGTGTTGCCATAATCACGAATAAAATAGATCAAAGCAACTAACATTAAAGCAGAGCTAATCCAACCAAGGCTCTGATTTTGGATTTGATCTGTAATAATTAGAATAACGGAAGATAAAATGGTTATGGCACCCATGATGCCCCCAACTAAAAAATGCGTTACAGGTTTCTTTTCCATGGTCTGATTATTTTAATGAGATGTTGTTATTTAGTATTGTACCCAATACTTTTCCTTTTAATTTCTTTCCGATAAAAGGAGTGTTGGATGATTTTGATTTGATATCTGAGGCTGAAAAATCATATTCAATGGATGGATTGAAAAGTGTTAAGTCAGCCGTTGATCCAACTTCGATGGTGTGAGTTAAGTTGACTATTTTCCTAGGATTAACACAGATCAACTCCAATATTTTATCGATATCAATATTCAGTATACCTAGTATACCGAATGCAGATTCTAGTCCAACCATGCCTGATCCAGCATATTCAAATTCACAATTTTTCTGGTCTAGGTTTTGACCGGTATGATGAGAGCTGATACAATCTATATCACCGTTTTTCACTGATTCAATAAGGGCTAGTCTTTCTGAATTGGTGCGTAGCGGTGGATTGACTTTTAGGTTCGTATCGTAATCGATTAGATCAGTTTCCGCGAAATATAAGTGATATGGTGTAGCAGAGACGGTTACGTTAATTCCTGCTTGTTTAGCCTTTCGAATTGTATCGATTGATTTTTGAGTCGTTACTCCAGTTAGGTGCAGTTTAGAATCGGTGTATTGAGCCAGTTCAATATCTCTAGACACCATGATATCTTCAGCGAGGGCTGGTTTTCCGGGTAGTCCAATTTGTGTGGATACAATTCCCTCGTTCATTTGTCCATTTGGAGCCACTGATTGGTCTTCTGGTAGTTGAATGATGAGTCCGTTGAATGCTTTCACATATTGCAGGGCTTTAATCATTAATCCGGATGACTGCACTGGTTTTGAACCGTCGCTGAAGGCTAGGGCGCCTGCGGTTTTCATTTCAACCATTTCAGTCAGTTCTTTTCCTTCTGTGTTTTTGGTGATGGCACCTATGGGACGGAGGTTGACGGGGAAGGGGTGTTGATGATCAGTGATATAGTGAATTCCGGTTTTGTTTTGGACTACTGGTTTTGAATTTGGGGTTAACAAAACATGTGTGAAACCACCTTGAGCGGATGCTGCGGCTATGGAATGCAGTGAATCTTTGTGTTCATAACCGGGATCAGTTCCCGATACGAATAGATCCACCCATCCTGGGGAAACATGAAGGTGTTCAAATTCTATGATGTGATCAGCTTTCGCTTTTATGTTTTGGGCTATTTCGGTAATAATTCCGTTTGATATCAATAAATCAACTGATTTATTGTAGAATGTGGAGTTGATATCCTTTATCTGTGCGTTGCGGACGAGAATCGTCATAATTGAGGAATTAAGCGAAGATAAATGATTGTTGCTAATTTACGAACAGTTACGGGCTAAAATAAGCATAGTTTCAATAACTTTGCACACTCATTTCGGGAAGTGGCGCAGTCCGGTAGCGCACTAGGCTGGGGGTCTAGGGGTCGCAGGTTCGAATCCTGTCTTCCCGACAATATAAATTAGCCTTGGCGAAAGCCGGGGCTTTTTTGCGCGCGAGTGTTGAAAGCTTGATTTCAAAAGGGAGCGCGGAAAAAAGCCAAAGAAGGCGAAGCCTTCAAGGCTAATTTGTATTAGTCATACCCTCCCAAGAATGGCCGAAGGCAATCCTGTCTTCCCGAAAAACAAAAAGCCAATACGAGCGTAGCGAGGTCGCTTCTTGTTTGTCTACTCCCTCCCAAGGATGGCCGAAGACAATCCTGTTTTACCGACAAACTTCGTAAAATTGTTCGAGAAACAAAAAACCCACACTCAAGTAAATTTGGAGGGTGGGTCGTTACTATTTTAAATTCATTAGTGTGTTGAAAGGTATGTGATTTCAGATTGCGCTAAGGCACGGTTATAAATACGGAT
>CAJBBV010000083.1 GCA_903951405.1 uncultured bacterium | reverse complement strand
TTAAAGAAGTTCTTTTTCATATTGAAATCAAGCAAATCCAATTCCTATATTGCCTTAACTTCAAAGGATGAAAAATCCTATTTTATTTTTTGTATTCTTTTTATCGGGGGCAGGAGTATCATTTGGGCAAACAATTAAGGTATTGACTCAAGGTCAGCCAACTTCCATTCGAGGGCTGTCGGTACCCAATGATAGTACGATATGGGCAAGCGGTAGCAAAGGTTTTGTAGCAAAAAGTGTAGACGGTGGGCAACGTTTCAGGTGGTTGCTTGTGGCAGGGTATGAGGAGCGAGACTTTAGGGATATTGAAGCAGTAGATTCATCAACAGCAATCATCATGGCAGTTGCTGAGCCTGCCATAATTCTAAAAACAACTGACGGTGGAAAATCGTGGAACAAAGTATTTGAAGATAGCACGAAGGGCATGTTTTTAGATGCCATGGATTTCAATGGAAACCAGGGTGTAGTTGTGGGAGATCCCATTGATGGGAAGGTATTTCTCGCACAAACCAGTGACTTAGGAAATACTTGGACGATTTTAAAAGAAGGTAATGAATGCAGTAAGCTGAAAGAAGGGGAAGCTTTTTTTGCATCGAGTGGGTCCAATATTATACAGTATTCTGGTATGCAAGATCGACCTAAACGGATCTTTGTTTCAGGTGGAAAAATTTCGCGATTATTTCTAGATGAAACCTGTTATAGCCTTCCGCTTCAGCAAGGACAAAGCTCTACTGGCTCTAATGCACTTGATATGTCGACTTCCTATCGTAAGGGAATTGTTGTTGGTGGTGATTTCTCTAGAGATAAAATTTCTGATAGCACTGCCGTGTTGTTTTCACTCAAAAAGCGAATTAATTTTTCAATACCCAAAATTCCATTGCATGGCTATAGGAGTAGTGTTGCTTACATATCAACTAAAAAGATAATAGCCTGTGGTACATCAGGCGTTGATTTCTCTACGAATGGAGGAAAAACATGGAAGCTTATTAATGAGGAAAGCTTCCATGTTGTGAAAAAATCTCGGGCGGGCACAGCCGTTTTTTTTGCAGGCGCCAAAGGCCGAATTGGAAAATTAGAATAGAGTCTATTTCTTACTCCAATTGTATTCAAGCATTTTTATAAAATATCCACCAACTACACTTCGTGCTTGCATTCCTATTTGTTTTCCATTAAGAGTTTCATGCCAATCACTTAATGGAACACGCGTAGGGGTTTTGGTCAAGTAAAGATATATTGGGTCAACCAAACTCTGAAAGTCTTTTTTGTTATTTGCAAGGGTGGCGGACCAGATTGTCCAATCACTTTTTGTATAGGTTTTTCTACTATCCAATGGCAATCCAAATTTATTTTGCTTTTTGATATAGTAGGCGACTTCTTTATCATACACCGATTGAGGAAACAAATCAAGATTCAGCAGTTTATCCCAAACTAAATTATACTTCTGACTCCAAGTCCCTTTGTTTTCAAATGTAAGTGTATAGTGATCTACGTCTTCAGCTAGTTTCATCCAATCTGTCGCATATTTTTTTGCAATGGCATTGTATTCATTCGCTTTCTCGTTAAGCCCCATGGCTCTTGCCATTTGAGCATAAGCACCGATTCCAGTGATGGCCTTCATCGATAAATTTGCATTGCGTGCAAGATGTCCTGCGAAGTCATCTGTACAAAGCTGATTAGCTGGATCAAAACCATCTTTCACCAAAAACTCAACCCATCGACTTAAGGTCTCCCAATGCTTTTTTGCAAAAGCGATATTATTCTCTGCTTTACAAATGGCAGCAGTAAGCAATATCATATTACCTGCTTCTTCTACAGGCATATCTTCGGGATAGGTTTGTCCGTTTGCAAGAGGATAAGTTCCGAGATCATGAGAAGGAAACGGCTTTGTCCATTTTCCACTTTCGCTATATTGAATAATTGGCTCAACCATTCCTTCAAGTAAAAGGGGATTATAAATTAAGGTTAGTGGAGCGGATGGGTAGGTTACATCTACAGTCCAAATGCTTCCATTGCTAAAATTTTCTTTTTGAGGGAATAAAACTTGATCATTTTCACCTCTTACTAATTTATGCGCTGCAAGTGATTGACGATATGCTGCAACACATAACGCGGCATAATTATCACCACCTGACATCAAAGCATCGTTATACAATTTCTTATCAAAAGATTCGCATCTGCTCATGATGGATTCAAATTCATTTGCTGATGTATTGAGCAATTGTTCCATTGATCCATGAAGTTTATACCACCATGCTTTCAAGTCTTTATTGAAATATTGGATGGAGTATAAATCGTCATAGCCAATCATTATCATGGATGATGGCGTTTTATCTGAGCCAATCTTCAATTTCATTGAGCTAACTAAGTATTGTTCTTTAGCTGTTTTATTAGCATTCCCCTTTTTATTTTCAATAATGCTTAACAACTTATCAATAGAAACTGTAGAAAGTTGAATGGTTGAATTTGAAGTGGCTAAATAAGCATGTCCCCAGTCAATACGAACATCATCTCCTGATTTTCCTAGAACTTTTTGATTTGTTACGCCGGATTTTATATAATTGATATTGGCATACTGACCTTTTTCAAAGGCTATTGATTGAGATTTTTCATCCTTGCTTATATCGCCTGATACAGCAAAAGTAAGCTCAGCGTTATGCTCTTTGCCATCCAGTGATTTAGCACTGAACTGAACATAGGAGACTGGTCTAGATAGCAAATCCAAGTCAGATGCAATAAGTGGGGATGTGAAATTTACACTAAGTTCTGTGGGGCCACAGGCAAATCGATATGTTGTTTGAGTGGCTGTAACATTAACGTCGAGTTGTTTCGCTTTCAACTGACCCGTTGTTTTTTTCTGTTTTCCAAGTCCTGCATCTAGCCATGAGTCGCCATGTGTATTAATACAGTGCAAGGCCATTATATTTTTTCCTTTTTTTAAGGATTTTTTTATTTCTTCAGATAATGGAAATTCTTTAACGCTTATGCTGAAATCGGCGCAGCTATATGCTTTGATTCCGTTGATGTATACTTCAACATCCTCGTCATGTTTTAATTGAAGGACAAGTTTTTCAATATTGATATCATTCAACTCAAAAGTTCTTCTTACCCAAATACTTGATGTTTTCCATGGTGTGGCCGCCGCATCATTCCAACCATCACCAAATGGCATTTTGCCATTACTCCATTGTTTGTCGTCATGGTTTTCATTCATCCATCCTGCACCCGGATCTTTTTCTGTAAATAAGCAACTTACTGGATTGATTGAACCTGTTGGAAGAATTGTTTCGATAGGATATGTGAACTCTCCCAAAAATGTATATGCTTTGCCATCAACTTTAATCGTCCCAACCAATGAATTTTCTGCTCCAGTCCAATGTTTTGTTGAAGACTCGTTTATATTATCTGTAAAAGACCATATGCTAAAATAAGGGTCGTGTGTAATTAACGGATATGCTGGCATTTGCTTTACCTGAGCGCTTATACTTAGTGCTAGAAGAAATTGAAAGGCGATTAAAATATTTTTTTTCATACAAGTTCTTTAAGGACTTGAATTTAGTGTTTCATATTGAATTTTCAATCTAATTGGTTATTTTCATTTGAATAATCTTACGATGAAAGTTATTGTTTGCAATACACCTGGAAGTCTAACATACGAAGAGAGGCAGATGCCCACCGTGAAGAAAGGGTTTTCCTTAATTCGAGTTCGTCGTATTGGAGTGTGCGGTACTGATTTGCATGCATTCGACGGCACACAACCCTATTTTACCTATCCTCGAATTTTGGGTCACGAAATTGCTGCTGAATTTATTGAGGGAGATGCTGCTGGCTTTACAAGTGGAGAATTAGTTACCGTTATACCATATATAAGTTGTGGCAGTTGTATTGCCTGCAAAAAAGGCAAAACCAATTGTTGTAGTTCGTTAAATGTGCTTGGGGTACATAGTGATGGAGCAATGGGTGAATATTTTTTAGTTCCCTCTTCTTTGTTGATAAAAAGTCAAGGCCTGTCGATAGATGAACTCGCATTGGTTGAACCCCTTTCGATTGGTTGTCATGCCGTTGATCGAGCTGAAATTCATCCTGGCGACGATGTGTTGGTTGTTGGTGTCGGACCCATTGGTATTGGAGTTATTCACTATGCACGCCTTGCTGGTGCAAGGGTGATCGTAATGGATAGTAATGCGCATCGACTAGATTTTGTAAAAGAAGTACTCGGTATTCCAGATAGTATTAATGTTACAACACAAAATGCCTCAGAGGTATTGAGCACCATGACAAATACTTCTATGGCATCAATCGTTTTTGATGCCACGGGTAATTTGAATGCAATTAATCATGGCTTTCATTATATGGCTCATGCGGGTAAATATGTTTTAGTTGGACTACAAACTGGTAGCATATCCTTCAGCCATCCTGAGTTTCATAAAAGAGAAGCAGTATTGATGAGTAGTCGAAATGCAACAAGAGTTGATTTTGAAAAAGTAATACAGTCTATAAAAAACAACGAAGTCAATCCGATTGATATGGTTACTCATAGCTTAGCATTTAATCAAGCTGTATCTGACTTCTCGTCACTTACACAGCCTGATCAAGAGGTTATCAAAGCACTGATTAATTTTGATTAGTATTCACTGTTATTTAAATTCAATTCCAAACATCATCTTCTCTTCGGTATATTTGTAGAGTGATATATTTTAAACTTATTTTAGTTGCATTGATTTGGGCGGGCACATTCATTGGTACACGTATTGCTGCACAGGTCTTCGGGCCATTCACTGGCGCTTCATTTCGTTATGCATTTGCCATTTTGTTTATGATACCCATTGCACTTTTTCAAGATAAGAATACCTTTCGCCTTTCTAAAAAACAATTCTTACAAGTTGCTTTACTTGGGCTTACAGGAATCTTTGGATATAGTTTTTTTTTCTTCAAAGGAATGAAATTGGTTCCTGCTAGTCATGGTGCTTTATTGGTATCCTTAAATCCTGTTTTTGTAATGATTCTTTCTTCGATTCGATACAAAGAGAGGGTTCACCCAATTAGATTATTAGGTGCGATATTATCTATTATAGGAGTTGTTATTGTAATCTCTAGAGGGAATATAGCTGGATTGATTTCTAGTTTTCAATGGGGTGATGCATTTATGTTAGGCTGCCCTGTAGTATGGGCTTTGTATACATTTTTCGCAAGCGATGCGCTCAAAGAAATGAAGCCATTGAAGGCTGCTACATGGGCTACTATAACCGGATGGTTAATGTTAATGTGTTTTGTTCCTACAGAGCAGTTCCCTCTTCATGTTAGCTCTGGAATCTGGTTGGCTCTCATCTATCTTGGACTTTTCGGAACAGTTATTGCTGCTGTTTGGTATTATGAAGGAATTAGTAAAATCGGACCGTTACGTACAGCTGTTTTCAACAATTTGATTCCTGTATTTGCTCTAATTCTTTCTGTATTATTATTGCATGAGAAATTAGAGCCCCATACTTTATACGGATCTGTATTTGTCGTATTGGGTATTCTTCTTACTAATAAATTTTAATCAACTCTTCCTGGATAAACCTTCAACGCTTCTTCCAAGCAATCCATTGCTTGATTAATTTCTTCATTGTTGATGACATAAGCAATTCTGACTTCATTTTTCCCTAGTCCAGGCGTTATGTAAAATCCACTTGCAGGAGCAAGCATAAGTGTTTGTCCTTTGTATGAAAATGATTCCAAAAGCCATTGACAGAAGGTATCGCCATCATCAATGGGAAGTTTAGCGATGACATAAAAAGCACCTCCAGGAGTAGGGCAAAAAACGCCTGGAATATTATTTAGTCGTTCAACCACAAGATTTCTTCTTGATAAATAAGCAGCCTTTGTAATCTCAAAATAATTATCTGGCAAGTCTATTGCAGCTTCAGCTAGAATTTGAGCAAGACCGGGAGGACTTAGTCTGGCTTGTGCAAATTTCATTACTGATTCATAGACGAGTTTATTTTTTGTAATCAATGCACCAATACGGGCACCGCATGCTGAGTAGCGTTTTGAAATGGTTTCAAAGAGGACCACATGATCAGGGATTCGTTTAAGCTGCATGGCGCTAGCTGCAACGCCATCGTAGCAAAATTCCCTGTAGGCTTCATCAGAAAACAGGAAAAGGTTATTCCTTAGGCAGATATCTTCAAGGCTCTGCATTTCTTCTTTGCTGTATAAATATCCTGTTGGATTATTTGGATTACAAATTAAAATGCCCTTTGTCTTTGGTGTAATTAACTTTTCAAATTCAGATATAGGAGGCAGGGCAAACCCAGTTTCAATATGTGAAGTGATTGGTATGATTTTTATTCCGGCCATAACAGCAAATCCAGAAAAATTTGCATAAAAGGGTTCTGGGATAATGAGCTCATCTCCGAAATCCATGCAAGCCATCATGCCAAATACAATTCCTTCACTTCCGCCAGTGGTGACAATAATTTGATCAAAGTCAACATCAATGCCGGCTTTTTTATAGTAACTAACTAATTTTTTACGATAGGATTCATTTCCTGCGCTATGGCTATAGGCTAGGATTTTAACATCCGCATCTTTTACGGCTTGAATCATGGAGGGAGGAGTCTCAATATCTGGTTGGCCAATATTCAAATGGTGAACATGAATACCCTTCGATTTTGCGATTTCTGCAAAGGGGACCAGCTTTCTTATGGGTGATGCTGGCATATTGACCCCTCTTTCAGATGGTTTAAGCATGGTACAAAATTATATAATTTTTGTTGATGAATATTTCAGAATTAGAGAAGTACAGTCAGAAACCTGCGGTATTTCAATTTTAACGCTACTTCATCCGGTAAAATTGAAAACAATAACTAATTTTATCCTACGTTATAGTATGATGAAATACCTGTTTATCCTATTTTTTTCACTTGTATCAGTCCTTCCAAGTATTGGATATGGACAAATAGGTGTTTCAAATGAGCATACCCAAGGGTTAAGCTTTGCAGAGAAAGTATTTGATTTTGGTAAAATTCCACAAGGAAAGCCGGTGCAGCATCGTTTCCAAGTAATTAATATAGCCAGTCATGACTTAACTATAAATAATGTGCATGCCTCTTGTGGTTGCACCACCCCTGAATGGAGTCATAATGCAATCCCTGCAGGCGGTAAATCTGAGATTAATGTAGGCTATAATTCCGCTACTGTAGGTAACTTTGAGAAAACAATTACGGTTCAATACGGAAACGGAGGCGATACTCAGGTGATTTCCATTAAAGGTACTGTTTGGCCTATACCAGAAGGTCCTGCCCCCTTTAATCAAGCAATTGCGACTTTAAAAACGATAAAACAATAATATTTACATTTCAACTATTAAAAAAACAAACAATGAAAAAACTTTTATTATTAGCTGTTGTATTCTCACTTGGATTTACTGCTGTTGCCCAAAGTGTAAGCAAAAAAGCAGAAGAGCTTGTGAAATTTCAAGAAATTAAATTCAATTTCGGAAAAATCAAACAAGGTGTCCCCGTTACGCATGATTTTCAATTCACAAATATTGGCACAGAGCCACTCATTATTGAAACGGCCAGTGCGTCATGTGGATGTACTACGCCTACTTGGCCAAAGCAGCCTATCATGAAGGCTAAGGATGACAAGTTAAAGGCTGGTTTCAATGCAGCTGCTCCTGGTCCATTTGAAAAAACCATCTTTGTGAAAATTAAAGGTGTTGACGCCCCTTTTGAGTTAAAAATTAGCGGAGAAGTGTTAAATGCGGCTGATTTTGATAAGCTCCCAAAGAAATAGTATCAATTAAACGAATATCATAGCGCTAGACCAGATAGGTCCTAGCGCTATTTTGTTTAAATACCCTCACTTTCATCTCCATAGGAGAATCTTAATTATTTGCCCATCCCATAATCTGATTTTAATAAAATTAGGGTAGTTTTGTTCCATGGAGCGTCCAGACATCATTGAACAAAATATTGCTGATGAACTTTCATTTGAGGGTTTTAAGGAGGCTGTTATTAATGATTACAAGATTGCATTCCAAAGTAGGCAAGCAAGTTTGATAGGAAGAAAGGAAGTCTTAACAGGTAAAGCAAAGTTTGGCATTTTTGGTGATGGCAAGGAAGTACCACAAGTGGCCATGGCAAAATTTTTTCAACCAGGTGATTTTTATGCTGGTTATTATCGTGACCAAACATTTGCGTTTGCAACTGGAGTAGCTACAGTACCTGAATTTTTTTCACAGATTTATGCAGATCCTAATCCTATTAATGATCCGCATAGTGCAGGCAGGCAAATGAATTGTCATTTCTCTTCTCCCTTTATCGATAAGTTTGGCAATTCATTAGACTTATCAGTTCGCAAAAATTTCTCAGCAGGTATGGCTCCCACTGCAGGTCATTTCCCAAGAGCCTTTGGGTTAGCTTTTGCCTCTAAATTATTTAGAAAAATACCAGACCTTCATTTAAATACAGCACATTCAAGCCAAGGTAATGAAGTAGTATTCTGTACAATAGGAGATGCCTCCACAAGTGAAGGGCATTTTTGGGAAACTATGAATGCTGCTGCTGTAAACCAAGTGCCACTTGCCGTTTTTGTTTGGGATGATGGATATGGAATATCAGTTCCCAAAGAACTTCAAACCGTTAAGTCTTCAGTCTCTGAAGCACTTGCTGGGTTTGAAAAAAGTCAGTACACAAATGGTATACTTATCTATAAAGTAAAAGGGTGGGACTATGCAAGTCTTTGTGAAGTATTCGAGGAAGGTATTAGACGGGCACGAGCAGAACATATTCCTGTATTATTCCATGTAGAAGAACTGACTCAGCCTCAAGGTCACTCAACATCGGGCAGCCATGAACGATATAAAACACCAGAACGACTTCAGTGGGAGAAGGCTTGGGATTGTTTATTTAAAATGAGAGCATGGATTATTGATAATGCATTGGCTGATGAATCTTATCTCGTTAGTATAGAAGAAGAAATTCGAGGAACTATTTTAGGTTATAGAAATCAGGCTTGGAAATTATATGAGGAGCCTATTCAAATTCAGAAGGCACAAGCGTTAAAAGTCATTGGTGAGATTGCAAGGCAAACAAGTAAATCTCAAGAAGTACTTCAACTTCATAGAGAACTTTCAGATAATCCAGTTCCCTTTAGAAGGGATATTATGGTTGCTTTAGAACACACTGTGGCCATGGTGGCGGAGCCTTCAATTAGTGCACCAGCTAGTGCCTACCTCTCTGAATTGTTTTTGGAAAACAAAAGGCTATACAATACACATTTGCTTCATAACGATTTTGAAAAAATCGGTGAAGAGTTTAATCCATCATTACATTTTACGGATGCCTCTCCATACCTAAATGGATATGAAGTTCTAAATAGGTACTTCGATCAACTGTTTGCGGAGAATCCTTTGGTTGTTGCCTTTGGCGAGGACTTAGGGAAAATAGGAGACGTAAACCAAGGATTTGCAGGACTACAACAAAAGCATGGGTCAGATCGTATTTTTGACACAGGGATTAGAGAGCTTACGATTCTTGGACAAGGAATAGGGCTATCCATGCGTGGACTAAGGCCTATTGCTGAAATTCAATATTTAGATTACTTACTATTTGGACTTCAAGTCTTGAGCGACGATTTAGCAACCTTGCATTATAGATCTGCCGGCCAACAAATTGCTCCTTTGATTGTGCGAACAAGAGGGCATCGACTAGAAGGAATATGGCATAGCGGTTCTCCGATGGGTCTACTGATTAACGCATTAAAAGGATTGCATCTTTGTGTTCCTCGTGATATGGTACAAGCAGTGGGGTTCTATAACACATTACTCGAAGGTAAAAATCCAGGTGTTGTTATCGAGTGTTTGAATGGTTATCGATTGAAAGAAAGAATGCCGGAGAATTTAATCTCATACAAATTGCCGTTGGGCAAGCCTGAAGTTATCCGAAGTGGGGAAGATATTACCGTCGTGTCTTATGGGTCAACTCTTCGAATTATTTCAGATGCAGCTAATACACTTCAGCATCTCAACATTAGTGTAGAGTTGATTGACGTTCAAACCTTATTGCCTTTTGATCTGTATGGTATAATACTGGAATCGCTTAAAAAAACAAATAGAATTTTATTCATCGATGAAGATGTTCCTGGAGGCGCTACATCTTTTATGTTTACTGAAATCATAGAAAAGCAAGGCGGATACCGCTGGCTTGATGCATCACCTCGCGTCCTTTGTGCCAAATCTCATCGACCAGCCTATGGAAGTGATGGGGATTACTTTTCAAAGCCTAATGCAGAAGAAATTATCGCGATCATTAAGGAGATAATTGCAGAATGATTTTTCTCTTAAGGGAGAAAATATTTTTCTTGATCACCATTTCCGGCAAAACAGAATTTAGTTTTCCCAAACCATTTATATCTATTTCTTGCAATGATATCGTAAATGAAATCACGAAATGATTTAGGAATAATCATAAACATATGTAGCAGCTTCCAAGGGTAAGGAAGGATTTTCATGATATGTAAAATTGCAGAAGATTTGTAAGAGAATGAGTTGCTCTCTAGTAAAATGACAGTGTTTTTTTGATTTTCCGAAACAGTACTTTTTATTTTACTGTATGTCTCTCCACTTAATGAGGCGAATAAAAGTTGGTGATTAATGTCTTTTGCGAGTAAAAATTTTATAGTCTTACTGCAAAGCAAACAGTCTCCATCATAGAATACAATGTTTCTATTGCGATCTTCCATTAAATGATTAATTCAGTTAGGTTATATCTATTTGAGGTTGTGGAATACTTTTTGAACGTCTTCGTCTTGTTCAAGTTTGTCCACTAGCTTCAATACTTCCTGTGCTTGTTCTTCGTCTAATTCTACCAGTATGGTTGGAATCCATTCAACTTCGGAACTGATTAGGCTGAATCCTTTTTCCTCTAAGGCTTTTTGCATATTTCCGAAACCATTGAATGCACAACGGATAGCTAAAACCTCTTCACCAGAATCCGTAGTACTTTCACCAAGCTCTTCTAAACCAAAATCAATTAATTCAAGTTCAAGATCTTCTGCATTAATGTTATCGTGCTTTAATTTAAAGACACCCATTTTTTTGAACTGAAAACTAACGCTGCCGCTGGTGCCCATCGCCCCATTTCCTTTGTTGAAATGTGATTTTATATTGGCAACGGTTCTTACGTGATTGTCTGTTGCGGTTTCCACTAAAATAGCTACGCCATGGGGAGCATACCCTTCATAAAGTATTTCTTCAAAATTCTCAATGTCTTTTCCCGTAGCTCTTTTGATGGCAGCTTCAACCCTGTCCTTAGGCATCCCAACACTTTTTGCATTTTGGAAACACCTTCTAAGTGCGGGGTTAGTACTTGGCTCAGGTCCGCCCACTTTTACAGCAATGGCAATTTCCTTACCAATTCTAGTGAATTGCTTTGCCATTCTATCCCAACGTGCAAACATTGATGCTTTTCTTACTTCAAAAATTCTTCCCATAGTAAAATATGATTTTAGTAGTGCTGTTATTTCTTAAGGGGATACAAATTTAAGGTTTCTCTATGGTGTAAAAAAAACCCGGATAAGTGATCATCCGGGTTTTTTCTATTATCGTCCTATTTACTTATTTAGTTTACTATGCTTTTTGCTGTATAAAAAATACACAACTAGGCCAAGAGCCATCCATAGGACGGCTACCTTCAGGGTTTGAGCGTCTAATGCCACAATCATTCCCAAGCAAATCACTATGCCTAGAATCGGAACTAAAGGAACAAGTGGGGCTTTGAAGGATCTTTCGATAGTTGGATTTTTTACCCGCATAATCCAAACGCCTGCACTTACCAAAACAAACGCAAATAGAGTACCAAATGAGGTTAAGTCACCTGCTACGCTACCTGGAACAAATCCAGCGAATAATCCAACAAATACAAATAAGATCCAATTTGCCTTATAAGGAGTTTTGAATTTAGGATGGAGGTCTCCAAAAGCTTTGGGAATCAATCCATCATTACTCATTGTGTAAAATATTCTGCTTTGACCCATTAACATGACAAGTAT
>CAJBBV010000082.1 GCA_903951405.1 uncultured bacterium | reverse complement strand
TTTGAAAAGTAGTTATATTAGTCAGGTTGAACAGAATGCAGACATACTGGTACTAGGCGCTTGTGAAGCAGCATTGATGGTTGATCCTGCTTTAGTAGATAGCTTAACAGGGTATAAAACATATAATCTAGGAGATCCCGGGGCTCGATTTGCTGACAATTATTTGGATTTACATCAGTATTTACTGTTTCAAAAAGCTCCCAAATATTTACTTTTACACGTTTCGCCTGAATCATTTTACCCAATTGATGATAAATTGCTCACTACATATAAGCATCAGGCTTTTTTATCAGATAGCGTAGTGTTTAAAGTAATTAAAGAATTAGACCCTGACTATGTTAGATTTTCTAATATACCTTTTCTGAAGTATTCGTATTATAGTATTTTTTCGATGTATAAAATATTTGGTGCAATTGCTTACTCACTTTTGAATAAGAAACATCCTCAGGATCGTGATGGCTTCATTCCACCGCCTCCTTTTAATCAAGACACTTCGGCTCTTTCAGAATCAAATGTTATCACGTTAGATAATTATAGTTGGAATAGCACAGAAGAAAAATATTTTAGAAAAATTTTATCATTATGCAAGGATAAGGGTATAGCTATCGTTTTTTATAAGTTACCTTATTACCGTAAATACTATAATGCTAATTTAGAATTATATAAATACGAGGAAAGAATTCGACATATTGCTACTGAAAATAACTTTCACTATTTTACCTATGATACTTCAAGTTTCACTCGTGATTCCAGCAATTATTATAAGATTGAAAATAATTTATTGAATCGAAACACTATCCCCAAATTTAATAAAATGCTTATTAGGGATTTAAAGGATAGCGTTTTTATACAATAATAGAATATTCAATTAAACACATTTTCAGCTTATAACAGTACTTTTTTTACTTCACTATTTTACTGCTTCACGATTCTAAACCTAGAGATTTCTCCACTTTCGTTGGTTATAGTGATAATGTAGACGCCATTCACCAAACCGGCAAGATTCAACTGATTATTAGATTGTATCGTTTTATGAGATTGTATCAGCACTCCGTTGGTGTTATAAACTTTAATGTCCGACATTCCTTTTATAGCATTCATATTTACATTTAGTATTCCCTTGACAGGATTTGGATAGATGGCAATTTTTGTATTGTTTACTTCGTTTGAAGCATTGCTGCCATTTTGCAAGTTAACTACTGCCGGAATTGAATTAGTTAGTTTAGTAGCTGTTCCTAACGCTACTTTCAATGTATAACATGATGTTGCATTAAAGGTACTTGAGCTGCTTCCATATACCTGTGCATAATATGTTCCAGGTGTAGCCGTATAGCTTATGCTTTCATTGTTCTTATTGCTTTTTTGTGAAATACCAACTTGTGTACCTGTACTATTCAATAATTTAAGATTATAATTGGCTGGTAATGTAGTGAGTGTTATGGTAATTGTTCCACCTGTGGTGATAACAAATTTATAGTTATCGATATCACTCCTTTGATTAATCAGTCCTTTGATGTCTGTATTGAACAGGATTTTTGCTGCACCAGTTATAGTGCCATTTGCACTTGAATCAAAGGCACTTTGGCATGTTGGTGTAGTGGTCGTGAATTGCGCACTCACATAATTCCCATCTCCTGCAGCACAAGTCGCTATTACCCTCCAATTATACAGGGATCCTTGGGTTAAATTATTTAGCGTTGCAGTATTTGTTGCTTGCAATGTTGAAAAATTTGTCCATGTGCTAGAAGTATTCAATTTATAATCTACAGAATACCCTGTTGCCCCATTAACGGCATTCCATCCTAATGTAGCACTATTGCTTCCAATAGCTGTGGTGTTAAGTCCTGTTGGGTCTCCACAAAGGGGTGGCTGTCCTATGATGAAATTTGCATTGCTAACATCAAAAAATATATTGTCGATTGCTTCAATTTTAACTCTTGCTGTATTGCTTGGTGTTGATGGCAAAAGAACATCTTCCGTCCCATCATTTGGAGTACTTGCAGCTAGTATAGTTGGGAATGTTAGTCCACCATCAGTACTCAATGATATTTTCACATTGGCGCAATTGATTGGAGATGCGTTTGTGTTGTTTACACTCCATGTAATGGTTTGTGTTGTCCCTACTCCTAATGTCACCCCAGTATTGGGTGATGTTACTGCAAAAGGTCCTGCACTAGAACTGACGGTTAAAGTAACATCGGTATATGCTGTTTGCCCAACTGCTATAGGTTCAATTGAACTGTACGGCACATTATCCCTAACGGTTAGTCTAAATTTCAATGTTCTGCCTACAGAACTTAGGGCTTCTGTATTGGCATTGGCATCGCCACCAGTAAAAGGACCTGTTACTACACCTCCAGCCAAAATAGTTGGCATCTGAGGAAAATATCGTGTAGGCGAAACGGTTGGTTTGTTTGAAATCCAATTTGGGCCAGTTGCTTTAGCAGCGCTTGCTAAGCTGTTAGTACCAGTTTGAGTGGAAGAGGCATTGTCATTTTGTTCCCAGCAATAGGTAAGTAAATCACCATTTGTGTCTGTGGCAGAGCCGGTGAGGGCAAAGGGCGTACTCTTTGGAATGGTATAATTAGACATCGGGGCAACAACTGGTGTTGCATTATTTCCAGCAATGCTTGTAGTGACAGGGCATGCTTTGTTACCTAAGTTAGTTTGAATCTGATTGATAGAAGCTTGATGAAATATATCAATAGAGTGTGGTGCAACATCCTGGCTTGTAATACCAGCATATCCCATGATGGTTATACCAGATCCAACTTCCATATTCACGCCAGTTCCTTCATTGCTCATAGAGAAGGTATGGTTTGCACCTAATTGATGCCCAACTTCATGTACTACATAATCTATATCAAAATTATCTCCCTGTGGAATACCATCAGCAGGGGAGGTGATTCCACTGCCTTTTGATCCATTCGTGCATATGCATCCAATACAACCTGCATTTCCACCACCGCCTGAAGCCCCAAACATATGGCCAATATCATAGTTAGCTTCGCCGATCTTAGCTGTTAGTGTGCTTTGTAATTGAGAATTCCAGCTAGACATGGTAGTATATGGATCGGTAGAAGCATCATAGTAAATGACTTTGGTTGTTGCTGCAATTAAATTAAGGTGTAAGGCTAAGTCTTTTTCATACACACCATTGCAACGTGTGAGAGTAGCGTTGAAGGCAGCTAATACTTTTGCGACTTGTGTGGAATCTGTTGCGCCAAAGTATTTTGCATATTCACCATTACAAGATTGTGCAAGTCGTAATGTTTTCAAGTCTGCTCCTGAGCGTGCAACTAGCCCAGAGCCTAATACTTGTTGATTTAAGCTTGAGACCAATTGCTTATCAACTGTTGAGCAATTCCAAGGCACTTGTCCTGCTTTTCGTTGTGACCTAAACGCCGCATATGTTTTTTTATCTTCAGCGTAGGGTTCAATGAATTCGTTTTCTCTACCAACACGAAAGACCATAGATTGTATGCCGTCTGGAGATATACTCACTTTGATTGTAGCAGATTTATCGTTTATCCCTTTTCCTGAATAAGACCTGATTTCTGGAAATCTAGCTTGTAGTGTTGAATCAAAGTTGGAGGCTTCAGTCAGTTCGAAGTCCTCAGGCATGCCATCTGCGTTAGGAAGTGTGATGATTGTTGATTTTTTAATCGATTTCTTTCCAACAATGGAGAGCAGTTCATTTTTAAATGATGCCTCATCGATATCAAACAATTTATACTCTTTTGGGAAGGAGTTTCGGGCAACCGATTTATGTGTTTTGATAAAATCTTTGGTGGTATGTTCTGCCCAAAAATTTTTCTTCTGTGCAGAGGCTTGGGAAAAAATAGCAATCGCTATGAGCAAGCTTAATAATCTTTTCATGTAAGGGTAGTTTTGGTAGTGCTAAATTACATAATTATTTTGCTTCGATAAAAAAACGTATAAAGTTCTGATTTTAAGCAAATTAAATCATTTGTCATGATTGCTCATTAGTAAATTGGTCTGATAACAGCAGCATAAATCCAAAGACTAATGTCTTTTTCAGATACTTTCCATGTTTTAATTTAAAAGTATGCTGGATGATATTTCAACTAGGTACTTTATATTATAATACATACGTATTAATACTTAATTCAATAATCATCATCATGTTAAATGCTATGATTCTCTGATTAAGAGGTAATTTTCACTTTACTATTTTTTCGTAGGTACTCATAACTATTAATCTGGTATATTTTTTAACTAAAAAGCAAAATAATCATGAAAACAAAGCTTCATCATTTTATCAATGGTCAATGGAAATCATCAGATAGTCCACTTGTTGCTGAAAAATGCCAACTTGTTCTTGCGTTTGGTTCTCCAGAATTACTAACTATCCCTGAACATTATGATTATCTCCGAAATCTTTATCCATCTGCTGATATTGTTTCCTCATCAACTGCTGGAGAAATAATTCAAGATGCAGTCTTCGACGATAGTATCGTTGCAATAGCCCTGCAACTTGAAAATTCAACATTGAAGGCCATTAAAACTCAGATAGGGGAACATGCTGATAGTTATGCCGCTGGCGTTTCATTGAAACATAGACTAGATGCGGAAGACTTAAGTGGAATTTTTATTATTTCTGATGGATTGATGGTTGATGGTGCTGCCTTAATTAAAGGGTTTAGTGATAATAATGAAAAGAATATACCTATAACTGGTGGATTGGCTGGCGATGCAGCTCGATTCCAAAAAACATTTACTGGTTTGAATGAAGTGGCTAGTCAAGGCAACATTATAGCTATTGGTTTTTACGGCGAAAATATTCATATTGGACACGGATCACTAGGAGGATGGGATGAATTTGGATATGAGCGTCAAATAACGCGTTCAGACAAGAATGTCTTATTTGAAGTTGACGAAGAAAAAGCACTTGATCTGTATAAGCGATACCTTGGCGATTATGCTAGTGAATTGCCTGGATCAGCATTGATGTTCCCTTTGTCTATGAAAGCGCCAGGTTCAGATAAATACCTGATTCGTACGATTTTGGCAACAGACGAAACGTCAAACTCAATGGTATTTGCCGGAAATATGCCTAGCGGAAGTTCAGTTAGGTTAATGAGAGGGGATATTCAAAAGCTCATTAGAGCATCTGCAACAGCTACTAAAGATTCTGTTGATTCCCTGAAAAATCATAAACCACAACTCACATTACTTTTGAGTTGTGTGGGAAGAAAAATAATTATGAATGAGAAAGTTGAAGAAGAAGTACTTGCTGCAGAAGAAGCATTAGGCAAAGATTGCACTGTAGCAGGATTTTATACTTATGGAGGACTTTCTCCTTTTGGAGTTGGTACAGCGTGTGAGTTGCATAATCAAACCATGACTGTGACAACCTTTTCTGAATCATAATTGTTAAGTATGAAATTATTTTTCATTAAGTATTTTGATGTATGACAGAAAATAATGGTATCTCTGATGAAGTGCCTTTAGAAAATAAAGAGAAGTTAAGTGAAAGCCAGGCTAATACAAAAAAGTATGACCTGTCTCAGCTCTTAATGGTTAGTAGAGGCGATATGAGTTTTGTGCGTTCTATAGTTAAAATGTTTATCGTAAAGACACCTCTGTATATTGACCGTATCACTAAAGAATATGAATCAGGTAACTTTCACGAAATGGGCGAGGTAGCACATCAGTTGAAGCAGAGTATCTATGCCATGGGTGTTAATACGCTGCGGATTCCCGTTATGGCTATTATTTTAGTAGGCAGAAATAATAATCCAGATGATGATTTGATACTGCATATTGCTAACTTAAAGCATTTTGCTCAATTGGTCATTCAAGATTTAAAGACAGATTTTGAATTGTAATTTTTCGAAAATATAATGGTTAATCTATGAAGATCACTCAACTGGTGTTTAAAAACCACGAGCTTTCCGTAAATGGAAAAGATGATATTGAGGATCCTCTGTTAGTTAATTTTGTATTAGTCTTTGGAAAGAAAGAGTTGATAGCAGATGGCGAATTATACAATTTATTACAGCAACGATTTTCCTCCGCTCAGGTCGTTCTTTGCTCTACAGCGGGTGAAATTATTGGTGGAACAGTTCAGGATGAAACCGTTATTCTTACAGCAGTTCAATTTGAAAAAATAGACATTAAGACTTGTTCACTGAACATAGCTGAATTTCCTACTAGTTTTGAACTCGGGAAATCCCTTATTTCACAGCTCGACAAAAAAGAGCTTGGATATGTGCTCATTCTATCTGATGGGTTGCTTGTTAACGGTACTCAACTTGTTGCAGGTATGCAATCGGGAAATGATAGGAGTGTGTTGATTACAGGTGGACTTGCCGGTGATGGAGTGCAATTTGATCATACATTAGTCGGTTTGAATTCAAAACCAATTAAAGGCAATGTTGTGGCAGTTGGATTTTATGGATCTAATTTGGATATCAGGTCTTCGTCAATTAGTGGATGGGATGTATTTGGTCCAGAGCGCATTGTGACAAAAGCTAGCGGTACAAAAGTATTTGAGATTGACCAGCAAAGTGCAATTGATTTATATAAGACCTATCTTGGACCATATATTAATGATCAAACAAATTCAACCTTGCTTTTCCCACTCGCGGTTAGACTTCCCGGCAAATCACATTATTTTGCACGTTCAATTTTATCAATTAACCAACATGCAAATTGTATGGTTTTTGCAGGGGATGTTCCTGAAGGATCAACAATTCGTTTTATGAAAGCGAGTTTTAAAAAACTTATAAATGCTTCAGAACAAGCCGCAAGGCAAATCAGCGGAGATTATCCTAGCTATTCTCCAGACTTTGCCTTATTGATTAGTTGTGTTGGCCGGAAAACAATTTTAGATCAACAAATTGAAGAAGAAGTTGCTGTAGTAGCTGATCATTTTGGTAATCAAACAGCAATTGCTGGGTTTTATTCTTATGGAGAAATTTCCCCCAATTTGCTGAATGGCCCATGCGAACTTCACAATCAGACAATGACTATAACAACTTTCAACGAACTGTAATAGTTTAGCCTGTGCCATACCACAAATTACTTGAAAGACAAATTAAAAAAAACCTGCCTGAGGGTCTTCTCGCTGATGAACATCTTAGTCGATTCATCCAAGTTATCAGCGATTCTTATAAGGCATTTGAGAGAGACAAAGCACTTTCTGAACATGCATTTCAAGTAAGTGAAACTGATTACCTAGATATTTACAACCGCCTCAAGTCAGAAATAAATATCCGAAATCAATCTATTCAGAAATTGAAGGATGCTATTAGGGGTATGGATTCTGAGGCTAAGGTTGAGATCTTACCTAGTGAAAACAATCTTCTTGATGTTATCAATTACCTTAATATACAGATAAGTAAAAGAAGAGAAGCTGAATTTGCGTTAATAGTATCTAAAGAGGAAGCTGAGAAAGCTAATCAGGCAAAAACCGAATTTTTGTCTGTGATGAGTCATGAAATAAGAACCCCTCTGAATGCAGTTATTGGCTTAGGGCACTTACTTGCTCGACAAAATCCAAGACCTGATCAAGTCAATAATTTGCAGGTATTGAGAACTTCTGCCGATAATCTACTTGCTTTAATCAATGATATTCTTGATTTTAATAAAATTGATGCTGGTAAACTCGAGTTGGACAATTCTCTTTTTGATTTAAATATATTGATAAAAGACCTTATTGGTGGATTCTCGATTAAGGCTCAGGAGATGGCAAATGATTTATCTTTTCATATCGATTCAACTATTCCTGAACAAATTTACGGTGACGCTCACAGGATTACACAGGTCCTGAATAACCTGCTTTCAAACGCAATCAAGTTCACTTCAAACGGTAAGGTCAGACTTTCATTACTACTTGAGAAAATTTCAGAAACCCATTGTTCTATTTTATTTTCAGTAAGTGATACGGGTATAGGTATTCAAAAAGAAAATGTAGAAAATATATTTAATCCCTTTTCTCAGGCATCGAGTTCCATCACCCGAGAGTTTGGAGGAACTGGACTTGGATTAGCTATTTCATCTGATTTACTTAAGCTGATGAAAGGCGAATTAAAACTTGATACAGAACTAGGTAGGGGCTCAAATTTTTACTTTACATTAAATTTGGCATACTTTGATCAGCCTAAGGAGTCTATTACTGTGTTGGAGTCAGAGGCAGAAGATCTATTTAATGCAAAGATTCTTCTTGTTGAAGATACTCCATTCAATATTCTTTTTACAAAACAGCTTTTGGAGGGATGGAATACTGAAGTTGATGTGGCGGAAAATGGAGCAATAGCAGTTGAGATGGTTCAGACAAAAAATTATGCCATTGTTATTATGGACCTTCATATGCCTGTTATGGATGGATACTCATCTGCACGGAAAATAAGGGAATTTAATAAAGAAACTCCTATCATTGCCTTAACAGCTTCGGCAACGTTGGAGATTGAAGGAAAAATTCATGACGCAGGTATGCAGGATTATATTACCAAGCCGTTCAATCCGGATAACTTGTTCCTAAAAATCCGCAACTTAATTCCCAAGGAAACATATTCCGGAATTCAGTAATTCACAATGTAACTTCTAACATACAAGTTTAGTAAAGTTCATGTTTAGGCATAATTTAGTTTAAATGATTGATAGTGCCTGGGTTAAAGGGCTGTAAAGGTCTTTTAAGCCTACTGTAATTCTAATATTTTATTTATCAATTTGTCTAAAAAGTACTTTGTCTGCATAAAAAGTTCCAAACGGTATTAAGGAAGCTATAAAAGCCATAAACGTTTTGAATATGTTCCAGCGATGTAAAAATGAAACTTGAAGAAGTAACACGATATAAAGAACAAAAAGAATTCCATGAGCCAAACCAACAATATAATTGGGCTGAGGTAAAGAAAATTTGTATTTTAAAATCATCGTAAACCCTAAAAGTAAAAACGAACATCCTTCAATAAATGCTACAATTCTTAGTCTCCCCAATGCCGTTTTCAATAATTTATTTACCATTTTATTATTTTTGTTAAATTACTACTTTGTAAAAACCATGCAGTGCTGCCATGGAAGGTTATCTATATTTTTATCAAAAGTAAAGCCTGCTGCTTTAAATTCTTTAATGGCCTGCGCTTCACTCATTTTATGAATGGTTTTAATTGGTACAGTTGGATCCTCAGACCTAAATTCTACAAGCACTAATTTGCCACCAGTTTTTAATGCAGCTCGCATCGATAAAGCCATTTCATAAGGATAAGAAAATTCGTGGTATACGTCTACTAACAACATCATATCAATGCTATTTTCTGGTAAAGACACTTTTTGTTCTGAACTCAATACAGGTAATATATGTGACAATTTTTCCTTCTTGATTCTTTTATTTAAGTAGGCAATCATTTCTGGCTCAACGTCTATTGCAAAAACCTTACCAGTTCCCACCATTTTTGAAAGTAATGCACTATAGTAGCCACTACCTGCTCCTATATCAGCAATAACCATACCTTGTTTTACAGCTAAATTTTTTAATAATAGAGTTGTATTTTCTTGCATTTCTCTTTCTTCCCTTTCAAGCCAATCTATCCCGTAATGACTCATTACTTGTGCAATTTGTCTACCCATATACCATTTGTTAATGCCGTTTGGGTCGCCAGTCTTTATTTTATAACGATCTTGACCCAATGAAAACATGGAGAGGGATAGGAAAGC
>CAJBBV010000081.1 GCA_903951405.1 uncultured bacterium | reverse complement strand
TTACATCTCTTTATGGACAAAACATTACAAAAAATGAGCCATTACGAAGAATTCCTCCATTAAATGGACAAGTTGGAATCCATTATCAAAAAAATATAATCAAGGCAGGGGGATTTTGCGATTTCGCTTCCGCACAACATCGTTTGGCGCAAGGAGATAAGGACGATAATAGAATTCCACAAGGGGGCACACCTGGCTTTAAAATTATTAATTTATACAGTGGTATAGAACTCAACAAAGTGGTAATCCGCTTATATTTAAACAATATTTTAAATAGTGATTATAGGACGCATGGATCTGGTATAAATGGTATGGGAAGAAGTGTTTCTGCCACAGTGATTTTAAAAATCGAGGAATTAAGCCATAAGAGTAAATAAATTGCTCGAATACTACACTTGATTTTCTTAACTTAGGTGTTCAATAAAATTTGATGCATGATACACATTAAAGGGCCTAAGCAATACATGTTGCTTTCATTGTCGTTGGTTATATTTTTTACTACTTCTCTAGTAGCGCAAAAAAAATCAGCTAAAGTAAAAGCTGTTGAAGCTGCTTCAATTGATTTAAATACTTATTTCAAACCATTGCTTTGGAGAAATATCGGACCAACTCGTGGAGGTAGATCCGTAACGTCAAGTGGTGTCAAAGGAAATCCCTTGGTTTATTATATGGGTTCAACCGGTGGTGGTGTTTGGAAAACAGAAGATGCTGGTCAGTCTTGGAAAAATATTTCTGATGGATCATTCAATACAGGATCAGTAGGTGCTGTGGCTGTCTCAGAATCTGATCCCAATGTAGTTTATGTCGGTATGGGAGAACATGCTCCGCGTGGGGTAATGACATCATACGGCGATGGTATATATAAGTCAACCAATGGGGGTAAAACATGGAAGCACCTTGGCTTAGAATTGACTCGTCATATTGCTAATATCCGTATTCATCCAAATGATCCTGATATTGTTTATGTAGCTGCACAAGGGGCATTGAATGGACCAACCGAAGAGCGTGGAATCTATAAATCAACTGACGGAGGTACAACATGGAAAAAGATTCTGTATGTAGATGAAAATTCGGGATGTGTAGACCTTAATATGGATATGAATAATCCGCGTGTATTGTATGCTGCGATGTGGGATCATAGAAGATTACCATGGGCTATGCAGAGTGGAGGTAAGGGTTGCGGTTTGTATAAAAGTAACGATGCTGGTGAGACTTGGGAGAAGATTCAAAAGGGATTACCTAATGAATTAGGAAAAATGAGTGTGTCTGTATCCAGAGCGAATTCAAATAAAGTTTATGCCTTAGTTGAAAGTGATACGCAAAAAGAGCAAGGTGGATTGTTTGCCTCAAATGATGGGGGTGCAAATTGGAATCGAGTGAGCAAAGATCATCGAATTGTATCTAGGGCTTGGTATTATATTGAAACGTTCGCAGATCCCAAAGATGAAAATACTGTTTATGTAATGGGTGCTGAGGCGCTTAAATCTACTGACGGCGGTGCTAGCTGGTCTAATATCAGAGGTCCGCATGGTGATTACCATCAACTGTGGATTAATCCAGAAAATAACCGCAACCTCCTAATCTCGGATGATGGTGGTGCTATTGTTTCATTTAATGGTGGTAAGTCATGGTCTACTCAAAATAATCAACCTACTGCTCAGTTCTATCGCATAAGTGTAGATAATTTATTTCCATATAATATTTATGCAGGACAACAAGATAATAGCTCTGTTAAGATTGCCAGTAGAAACACAACAGGCTATTCCATAACAGATAGGCAATGGACTTACTCAGCTGGTGGAGAATCTGCCTTCTTGGGCTTTGATCCAAATAACCCACGGTATGTAATGGGTGGAAGCTATCAAGGAACGGTTGGTATTTTGGATATTGAAAGTGGTGAAGAAGTTGGTGTGATGATTCATCCTGTGCAATATCAGGCGATGCAACCTAAAGACATGAAGTATAGGTTCAATTGGAATGCTCCTATTTTATATTCGAAGCATGAATCCAATGTCTATTATCATGCAGGTAATCGTTTATTCAAAACAAAAAATATGGGTAAATCATGGGATGTTATTTCCCCTGATCTTACAACACACGATACCAGCAAGATGGGTATTAGTGGTTATCCCTACACCAATGAAGGTGCTGGTGGAGAAAACTATTGTACGATTTCTTATGTGATAGAATCAGATTTAGAAAATGGTGTTATCTACACGGGAAGTGATGATGGGCTAGTGCATGTAACACGCAATGGTGGCAAAGACTGGACAAACATCACGCCAAAAGATTTTGATAAAGGATTAATTAATTCCATTGAGGTTTCTCCAACCGATGCAGCAACTGTATATGTATCGGCTAATCAGTATAAGTACAATGATTTCAGTCCCTTTATTTATAAGTCAACTGATTATGGAAAGACCTGGACTAAAATAGTAAATGGCATTCCTTATGGTGCTTTCGTTCGAGTTGTACGTGAAGATGGAAAGCGCAAAGGCTTGCTTTATGCAGGAACGGAAACAGGCCTTTATATCTCTTATGATGATGGTGCAAATTGGAAAAACGTTCAACTGAATCTTCCTGTTACACCGATTACTGATTTGAAGTTGCATAAGGGAAATCTTATTGCTTCTACGCAAGGAAGGGCGTTTTGGGTTTTAGATGATTTAGAACCCATCAGAACATTCCAGCCAGAGCAAAAAGATGCGGCTAAATTAATTCCTGTCGTGAATACATATCGTGTTTCAGGATACAGTGCATTCGACGCGAATCGTTCCGATGAGGCTGTTGAAGACTACCCTGTAACTACTTCTTCCAATCCTGCAACAGGTGCTGTGGTTTACTATCACCTTGGTGAACAAGCTGATTCAGTGAAGAGTATAACCCTTGTTGTTAAGGATGCATCAGGAAATATAGTAAGGTCATTCAGTAACAAAGCACCTGAACGGAAAACAAGCAACAACAGTGTTCAGGCTGAGCCGTTGTTAACTGCTAAAAAAGGACTTAATCGGTTTGTTTGGGATCTTAGGCGTATGAATATGCCAACGATAGATAATGTATATATCGAAGGAAGTTATGCTGGGGGAAGGATTGCTCCAGGTACATATAGCATTACGGTTACTGTTGATGGTGCTGCACAAACAACTCCTTTTGTCTTGCAGGCAGACCCTAGAATAAAAGCTTCTGAAGCTGATTATGCAGCACAAGATAAATTGTTAAAGAAGTTAGAAGCGGATGTAACAGATATACATGTGAGCGTAGTAAAGATGAGAAATTTAGTGAAGCAGATTCAAAACCTAACCGAGTTGATTGCAGGCGATACAACCAAAGCACAACTAGTCACTATAGGTAAATCTATTATTGATAAAGCAGGCAAGTGGGAAGAGCAGTTGATTCAGTCAAAAAGTCAATCGTATGATGATGTTATCAATTTTGTAAACAAGCTTAGTGCTAATTTTATCTTTGTTCATGGTGAAGTTGGAGGAACTACACCATATGTAACTGCAGGTCAGGAATCACGATTTAATGAATTGCATGAGGAGTGGATGGGGTATAAAGCCGAAATGGATCAATTATTGAGTCAAGAGGTTTCCAACTTTAATTCATTATGCAGGGCATTAAAAATCGAGCACGTGTTGTTGCCTGAATAACTACAAACGTTATTTGATCTAATAAAAAAAGAGAGACTATGTAGTCTCTCTTTTTTTATTATGCATTTAAGAAGATTAGCAGTGCACTATAAATTAAATTTCAAGTCCGGCTAAAGACAAGCTCATTTTTTTCAACTCTTTAATGTCCATGTCTTCTATGATTGGATCAGGCATTAGAATGAGTGATGTTCCATTTTTCTTCCACCAATCCTTATGAAGCAATGAAGTGAAAGGCATCGTCCCAATTAAATAACTGCGTTCATTTCCAGAGTGCCATTCTTCCACACTCGAAAATTCTTCTTTTGGAATATCTGCAAGAGACTTGAAGCTGACGTAAATTCTGAGGTGAAAATCGGAGCTTAATTCTGCTGGTGTTTGTTGATTTTTTTTCTTGTATTCATATCGATAGCTATATCGAAGTGCAGAAATATCACTCAATACCGCAGATGCAGTAGGGAAGCTTCCGGCTCCTTTTCCATAGAAAAATTGTTTGTCGGAAAATCCGCTTTCAATTACAACACCATTGTATTCATTTTTTACGAAATACAATTGATCGTTCTGGTCTATGAATTGTGGCAATAGGAATGTAGCGACTTTCCCATTCAGTAATTTTTTTGCTTGGGCAACAAGTTTAATAGATTGATTTCTGGCTTGAGCTACGCCTGCATCCAATTCGTGGATCTGGGCAATGCCGTTAAACAGTAAATCGTCAATAGTGCTGCTGATGCCATAGCTATGAGTCAGAAGTAAAATCCATTTGCTTACGGCGTCAAAGCCTTCAATGTCTAATTTGGGATCTGATTCTGCAAACCCAAGTTGTTGTGCCAAAAGTAAGGCCTCTTTAAAGTTCAATTGGTCCTCAAACATTTTAGTCAAAATGAAATTGGTAGAACCATTCACGATCGCTTTAATAGAATGAAGAAGATCGTTATCGTAATACTCTTCAAGATTTCTGATGATTGGAATAGATGCACATGAAGACGCTTCATAAAGTAATGATCTGCCGGTTGCATTTTGTAATTCAATTAATTCAGGTAGGTGTTCAGAAAGCATTTTTTTGCTAGCACTTACCACATCTTTTCCATTCTTTAATGCAGTGGATACAATTTCAAAGCCAACAACACTGTCGTTAATTACTTCAACAATCACATTAATTTCTGGATCATTGAGAATTTCGTACATATCTGATGTGAACAGTTCTGGAGGTGCATTTCTCTTTTTTGTAGTATTCTTAATGCACACTTTTTTGATGCTCGCTTTTAGCGAAGGGGTTTGTTTAAGGATTTTGTATAGCCCTTCTCCAACAACTCCAAATCCGAATAGTCCAATGACTAATTTTTTTTCTGCTCCCATCGTAACTTATTTTATGCTATAAATTTTTTTAAAAGTGTAGTAAGCGTTTCATCTTCCAATAAAAATCCATCATGGCCATACATAGATTCTATAATTTCTAATCTTGCTCCCGGTATGTGGGCGGCGATGAATCGTTGCTCTCCCACTGGAAACAGGAGGTCTGATGAAATGCCAATCACCAAGCATTTCGAAGTTATTTTACGAAGCAATTCTTCTGCATCAAAAATACCCCTTCCTAGATGGTGCGAGTCAAGCGATTTGGAAAGCATATAATAGCTGTATGCATTGAATCGCTTACTGAGTTTTTCTCCCTGGTATTTTTGATAAGAGTCGCTTCTGAAATTTTCAACTGCCTCTTTAGGGTCTTGTTGTGTCTTTTCGTATGTTTCATAGCTCCGATAGCTTAATAATGCCACTGCACGAGCCACTTTCATTCCTTCCATTCCGCCATCTGCTCTTTCTTCATACCAAGTGGGGTCTGCTTCAATGCACATACGTTGTGAAGCATTAAATGCTTTTCCCCAAGGGGATTGAAAGGCATTGGTTGAAATGGGAACAATGTATTGGAATAAACTTGGAGACATGGCTGACCATGCTAATAATTGTTGCCCTCCGAGTGAGCTGCCTATACCTAAAAATATATTTGTAATGCCCAATTCAATCCTTAGCAAGTCATACGCTTTGGCCATGTCAAGAGGAGTAAAAAAGGGGAAGTTTCTATAGTAAGGGGTATTTGTTGTAGGATTAATATCTAGGGGACCACTACTTCCATAGCAACTTCCTGGCGTATTAACGCAAACGATATAATATTGATTTGGGTCGAAAAACTTTCCTTCTCCAACCATTCCTGGCCACCATTCTGAAGGGTCGCTATTGGCTGTCATGGCTTGAAAAATCCACACCACGTTATCTTTGTTATGAGACAATGTACCATGTGTGGTATAGGCAAGGTGGAAGTCACTGATGCTTCTACCGGATTCAAGCGAAAAGTCGCCTTTAAAATAATATGTTGATTTAATACTTTTCATTTTTTGTTCAATGTTCTCCGCAAGGCAAAAAAAAACCCACCTGAAATCAGATGAGCTTTCACTATGATTTTTAGGATGATATCATGCGAAGAGATCTGACTTATCTACCTCCGTCACAGCGGAGCTGGATTTGACACCTTATTAGCCTTGAGGGGAACAGGTTGTCAAGGCTTCATTGGGCCAATTCCCTCTGCCTTTCTGGATAAGAAAATAAAAGAACTAGGACAAAGTTATATAATAATGCCAAATCTTCAAATGATTATTCTATTAACAGAATTAGTTAAACCGAATCGTTTGATGAGTGTTAAATTTGATTAAAATGCGCTTAATTGGCTTCTTTCTCTCTTATTTTCTATGTATGGCGAGAATAGACCTTTTAGGAACGGAATAAAATTGGAATGAAACAAAAGAAGACCGACGTTGTAGAGGATAATATCGAAGTTGTTGGAGCTCGGGCGCACAACCTCAAAAATATCGATATCAATATCCCCAAGAATAAGTTAGTGGTCATTACCGGGATCAGTGGTAGTGGCAAGTCTTCCCTTGCTTTTGATACCATTTATGCAGAGGGCCATAGGCGTTATATGGAGACATTTGGGACTTATGCCCGTCAATTTATGGGTGAAATGGAGCGGCCGGATGTCGACAAAATCAGTGGATTGTCTCCTGTAATATCAATAGAACAAAAGACAACCAATCGCAACCCCAGGTCTACCGTTGGAACGGTAACGGAAGTATATGATTTTCTTCGTTTGCTTTTTGCACGGGCGGGTGATGCCTATTCTATGCATACAGGTAAAAAGATGGTGAAGTTTACCGATGAAGAAATTGTATCCGATTTATTCTCAAAACTAACCGATAAAAAAATTACGATTTTGGCTCCCTTGATTCGAGGTCGAAAGGGTCATTATAGAGAATTGTTTGAAGAAGTCAGAAAGAAAGGATTCGTAAAAGTTCGGGTAGACGGTGAGCTGAAGGATTTAGTTTCTAAAATGCAAGTTGATCGATATAAAATACATGATATTGAAGTGGTGGTTGACAGACTTGCAGTAACGGAGGACATGAGATTGCGTATTACTCAAAGCATCAGGCAATCACTACAGATTGGTAAGGGCCTGATTTTTATTTTAGTGCATGATGCTGAACGAGTAGTTCAATACAGCAAAAAATTGATGTGTGCCGAAACGGGATTGTCTTATGAAGAACCTAGTCCGAATGGGTTTTCTTTTAACTCCCCTTATGGTGCATGCCCTGCCTGCAAAGGCTTAGGGGAGCAATATGCGCTTGATTTGGATAGCATTATTCCGGATAAAACAATTTCGATTGCAGATGGTGCTATCATCCCTTTAGGGGAAGCAAGAGATTCCTATTCATACAAGGCAATTGAACTATTGGCAAAAAAACACAAGTTCAATTTAAAAATTCCCATAGAAAAACTTCCACAACCTATTCTGAATATCGTTTTATTTGGAAATGAAGAGGGTGTATTGCAAGAGTTGACAGAATCGACAAGTGGGAATGAAAATAATAAGCAAGACTATGAAGGTGTTGCTGCAATGATCATTCGTTGGTTTTCTGAAAGTTCAAGTGATGCGGTAAGAGAGTGGGCAGAAAAATTCATGACATTAAAAACCTGTACTGCGTGTAAGGGAACACGATTGAAAACAGAAAGTTTGTGGTTTAGAATAGACGGGAAACATATTGCTGAATTGGCTGAAATGAATTTAATGAAACTCAATGATTGGTTTTTGAATCTTGAGAAACGATTAGACAGCAAACAGCTGCTTATTGCGAAAGATATATTGAAAGAAATAAGAAGTAGACTAGGATTTTTATTGGATGTAGGGCTTGGGTATCTTTCGTTGGGCAGACCAACGCGAACGCTCAGTGGTGGTGAATCTCAGCGTATTCGACTCGCTACACAAATAGGATCTCAGTTGCAGGGTATTACGTATATATTGGACGAGCCTTCCATCGGATTACATCAGCGTGATAATCAACAACTGATTGGGGCATTACAGAACTTAAGAGATATCGGTAATAGTGTTTTGGTTGTTGAGCATGACAAAGACATTATGTTGGCTGCAGATCATTTGATTGATATTGGCCCTGGTGCTGGTATACATGGTGGACGAATTGTTGCGCAAGGAACTCCTACTGAGGTATGCTATTCGAATTCAGATACGGCTCGCTATCTAAATAACGAGAAAAAGATTGATGTTCCTACAGAAAGAAGAGTTGGAAACAGTAAATACCTTTCATTATTTGGTGCAAGTGGAAATAATTTAAAAGGAGCTGATATTCATCTTCCACTAGGAACCTTTGTTGTTGTAACGGGTGTGAGTGGAAGTGGAAAATCTACGCTGATCAGTGAGACCTTATATCCATTATTGAGTAAGCATTGCTATGATTCAAAGGCCGAGCCATTAGCGTATAAAAAAATTGAGGGTCTTGAACACATTGATAAAGTGATTGAGATTGATCAGTCTCCCATTGGCAGAACCCCAAGAAGTAATCCGGCAACGTATTGTAATTTCTTTACAGAAATTAGGCAGTTGTATGCCTCAGTGCCTGAAGCGAAAATAAGGGGGTATACCGCAGGTAGATTTTCTTTTAACGTTAAGGCTGGACGATGTGAATTGTGTGAAGGTGGTGGATTACGGGTTATCGAAATGAATTTCCTTCCTGATGTGTATATTCATTGTGAAAAATGCAATGGAAAACGGTATAATCGAGAAACGTTAGAGATTCGGTATAAGGGTAAATCCATAAGTGATGTGCTTGATATGACGGTGGATGAGGCTGTTGAATTCTTTCAACATATACCTTATTTATACCGAAAAATAAAAGTGTTGCAAGAAGTTGGCTTAGGATATATTACGCTTGGACAATCTGCCGTAACATTGAGTGGAGGAGAGGCGCAGCGTGTAAAATTGTCAACTGAATTGTCGAAGAAAGATACAGGGAAAACGTTTTATATTTTAGATGAGCCCACAACAGGATTACATTTTCAAGACATAAAACTCTTATTGACCGTATTGAATAAATTGGTCAATCGGGGTAATACTGTGTTGGTGATTGAACATAATATGGATGTGATTAAAGTGGCTGATCATATCATTGATCTTGGGCCAGAAGGCGGTGATGGAGGCGGTACGATTTTATACCAAGGGAATCCTGAAGGCTTATTGAAAATTAAAGCAAGTCACACTGCGAAGTTTTTAAAAATTGAATTAAATTAAACTAGAATGGAAACAATTATAATTGATATGGATGAAGTGATTGCTGATCCATTGGCTGAGATAGCCAATTGGTATGAAAGAGCACATGATATCAAGGTGAACTATGCGAATATAAAAGGGGGTACCTGGATGGGTGGATTCCCTGAGCAACATCATCAACTCGTTAGAGAGAAACTTTTTGCTGAAGGATTTTTTAGAAATCTACCCGTGATGGATGATGCGGTAGATGTATTGAAAGAGATGAATAAGCGCTATGAAATATTCATCGTGTCTGCTGCTGTTGAATTTCCTAATTCGTTGAAAGACAAGCATGATTGGTTAATGGAACATTTTCCATATTTCTCTTGGAAACAACTCGTGTTGTGCGGGGATAAGAAAATGATTTCAGGTGATTATATGATAGACGATCATTTGAAAAATCTCGTTCATTTTAAAGGTAAACCATTATTGTATTCTGCATTGCATAACAGAGATGTTGACGGCTATGAGCGTATCAACAATTGGAAAGAGGCTGCGGCTATGTTTTTGAAATAGTACTGTCGAAATTTTATTTATTTCGATATTTTTCACAACTCCATTTTATACACAATCTTTCTTAGATTGGGCATTGTAGGGATTTGATTCTTTTTTTTATTCCCCACGGCATAACAGCTATTTTAATAGATACGGAGCTGTAGGCGTCTTTTCTGAGTGGTGAACCTCTTTTTGAATTTACATCATATGATGGGGGCGCTACGCCTCCGTTTTTAAAAGCAGCTTTGTTCGCCATTTGAATTGCTATTACAGTGGAGCTGTTTCCTGCACCAAAGTGATTAATGAAATCTTGATTAGCGATATACCTTGTGCTGACGTCATCTATATAGTCCGTAAATGTTTTCCTGTATACATATTCAAGGGAGGTATAGATGCTAGCTGAAATATAGTATTTTATGCCTAGGCCAATTGGGGTAGTGAATTGAGTTAGGTTATATTCTTTTCTATCAGGGTGTGATGACATGCCTTGCCCTTCAGTCCTAAGAGGCTTTAAGTCCACCCAGCTTTTTGAATTATCTGGATGAATATATTCTCCCTGTGGGTTGAAATGAAACAAACCAATACCTACTGTTATATAAGGCCTTAATTTATGTTCTAAATCGTTGGAAGAATTCGTAAGTATTCCAATAGGGTCTATCTCAGCAGAAAGTGTTGCCTCCGTAATGGCAGATTTAAATGACAAACTTCTTCCCTTTCTCAGATCTGCTAATTCTCCTGTTCTCATTTCAAGACTATCTGCTCCGTCAATGCGGCCTCTATTTATCGATGCTGTAATGGTGATTGGGTCGATTAGATGATAGCTGGCATAGATTCCAACAATATACCGTGAAAGTAGATTATGTTTAATCCCGTTGAACGACTTATCTCGTGAGCTATTTCCATTGATGTCGCCAATAAATTTTGTGGAGCCCCATGAAAATCCAAATTCAAGTTGAGGTTGAATTTGAGAAAATCCAAGTTGAGCATAAAGCGTTATAGAAATAATGGTTAATACAACGCGATATAGATGGTGTTGAATATGGGTTGATAATTTTTTCAAGGGTAGATGAGTATAGTTCTCTTAGTTAATAGGGCTAAAGTATTCTAACGTAAATTTTTAAGGATAATTTTACACCTCCCTGATCATTTTAATATGCTCAATGCCATCTTCCATATAAACGTCGCTACACTTACGGAATCCGAATTTCTCATAAAATTTTTTGAGGTATAACTGAGCGCCAATCATGATAGGAACTTTTCCATATAAACTGATTGTCTTTTCCACTGCCTTTTCCATGAGTTCAATACCTGCTCCCACTTTTCTGTGTGCAGGAGAAGTTATCACCCTTCCAATAGACGGTTCGGCATATGCTAGTCCTGGAGGAAGGATTCTTACATAGGCTACTAAATTTCCATCTACTCTTCCTTGTAGGTGGTGTGAATCAAAATCGAGGTTGTCCATATCCAGAAATACACAGGCTTGCTCTACGACAAACACTTCGCTCCGAAGCCTAAGGATTTCATATACTTCCTTTGTGGAGAGTTCGTCAAATTTTTTGAGTTGCCAGATTAGTTGATTCTGCATGTATCTATTCTTTTCAGGTAACAAAAATACAGCTTTCTTTAATCCTCATCTCTTTTGCTGCAGTTTTCGTTTTCATGTTTCAATACTCACTGTGAATGCATTAATTTTACAGCATAGCCTATCAATCCACGATATTATCAAATCCAATAGAATACCTTAAGGGTGTTGGTCCTTTGAGAGCAGACTTGCTCAAAAAAGAGTTAGAAATTTTTACGTTTGGCGATTTGCTTACGCATTTCCCATTTAGGCATCTGGATCGCACAACGGTGCAAGCAATCGGACAAATCACTCCTCAAATGGATCATGTTCAAGTTCGAGGTGTACTCATTTCGATGAATACGGCGGGCGAAAAAAGGGGAAGGCGGCTGGTTGCCCAATTACGTGACAGAACTGGTATCATTGAACTTACTTGGTTTCAAGGAATCAATTGGGTGCAAAAAGCATTGACAATCGGGCAAGAATTCTTAGTATTTGGAAAGCTTGGATTTTTCTTGGGGAAACCACAGATTACACATCCTGAAATGGAGGCTATTCAATCTTCAAAAACAGAAGTAAAGAATTTTCTCGATCCCATTTATCCGGTAACGGAAAAGCTCAAAGCCAGGGGCCTTCATGGGCGTGCGATAGGAAAACTGACAGAGCAGTTATTTCAATTGATATCAGAAAAAGAGTTACCTGAAAATTTGCCGAGCGATATTTTATTGAAGGAAAAATATTTGTCGCGATGGGAAGCCTTTCGGTATATTCATTTTCCTCCAACAATCGAAAAAAAGGATCAAGCTATACATCGTCTTAAGTTTGAAGAATTTTTTATGGCGCAGCTGCGTTTGGGGATGTTGCGTTCTGCACGGCATCGTTTTTCTAAGGGAGTTGTTTTTACTAAAGTTGATAAATACTTCAATGATTTTTATCATCAGCTATTGCCTTTCCCTTTAACAGGTGCGCAGAAACGGGTGCTTAAAGAAATTCGTCAGGATATGGGAACGGGAAAGCAAATGAATCGTTTACTACAAGGAGATGTAGGAAGTGGAAAGACAATTGTAGCCTTGATGGCCATGTTGATCGCCATAGACAATGGATTTCAATCATGCATCATGGCTCCAACAGAGATTCTTGCAAAACAGCATTTTGATAATTTTAGTGAAATGCTTTCTCCACTTGAATTGGAAGTAGTCTTGTTGACGGGTTCTACAAAAGCAGCGCAACGGAAAAAAATACTAGCACAAATTCTTGAAGGCCAAGTTCAAATAATAATTGGGACACATGCATTGATTGAGGAGACTGTACAATTTAAAAATCTTGGTCTGGCAGTTATTGATGAGCAACATAAATTTGGCGTTGCGCAACGAGCTAAGCTATGGCAAAAGAGCAATGTTCCTCCACATGTATTGGTCATGACCGCAACTCCAATACCTAGAACACTTGCCATGACAGCCTATGGCGATTTAGATTATAGTGTTATAGATGAATTGCCCCCTGGACGAAAGCCTATTCACACTGTGCATAGACTAGATGACGCTAGACCGCAGGTGATGGATTTTATTCGATCAGAAATTACATTAGGTAGACAAATTTATTTTATTTTTCCTTTGATTGAAGAAAGTGAAAAGATGCAGTATGAAGACCTTATGAAGGGATATGAAAATGTGAAGGCATGGTTTCCTGAGCCACAGTATTGGATTAGTATGGTGCATGGACGAATGCCAGCCGATCAAAAAGAGGTCAACATGCAACGATTTATAAAAAAGGAAACACAGATTATGGTCGGCACTACGGTGATTGAGGTGGGTGTTAATGTGCCCAACGCATCTGTTATGGTTATAGAGAGTGCAGAAAAATTTGGGTTGAGTCAATTGCATCAGCTACGTGGAAGGGTTGGAAGAGGTAGTGAAAAAAGTTACTGTATTCTTTTATCTGGTAGTCAGGTGGGCAGGGAAGCAAAAGACCGTCTTGGAGTAATGTGTGCGACAAACGATGGATTTAAAATTGCAGAAAAAGACCTCGAAATTAGGGGGCCTGGAGATATCCAGGGTACACGCCAAAGTGGAGCATTAAATTTCAAGCTGGCAAATATTGTAGATGATCGTGAGATACTCGAAAAAGCAAAGTTGGAAGTAGATCGTTTGTTGAAGAATGATCCAGATTTGCTAAAACATGAAAACGCAGGATTGAAGAACTTTTTGCACTATGAACAGGGAAAAACTGCTTGGGGTAGAATATCTTAAATTATTAACAACTCATATAGGTATTAAGTCCTATTTTCAGATGGTTAATTTGTTGTCATGA
>CAJBBV010000080.1 GCA_903951405.1 uncultured bacterium | reverse complement strand
GTCCTTTTTTTGTTTTGTTTTATATTTCTATTGCGACTACTAGCTTAATGTGTGCACTGTCTATTTTTTGGTCACTTCCTGCTATGGTGCTAACAGGAACAGCCGCTGCAGCAGGGATTGCATTAATCAATTCCGTTGGTAATATCGGAGGATTTTTGAGTCCTGAAATGTTCACATGGTTTAAAACGCATTTTGATTTGGGAGTAGGTTTGATGGCTGCTGGCATGTCACTTGGACTAGCTGGAGTGATTACATTGATTGTTGTAAAAAAATGATAAGCTTAATTGTTTGATACATGGAGTTATTTGACAATATCGAATTTGAAAATAAAGATTTCACTAGCGAAAGTATTGAGCTTGGTGAATATGAAGATTGTTCATTTGTGAATTGTAATTTTTCACAGGTCGATTTATCCAATTTTATTTTTATCAATTGCACTTTTATCGGAGCTAATTTAAGTTTGGTTAAACTCATCAATACAGTATTCAGAGAAGTTGTTTTCAAAGAATGTAAAATGATTGGACTATTTTTTGATACAGTTACTCCATTTGGGTTTTCGTGTTCATTCGATCATTGTAATGTATCTAGCTCTTCTTTTTATAAAGTTAACATGAAGAATACCCAATTCTCAAACTCCAGATTAGTGGATGTAGACTTTACTGAATGTGATTTAAACGGATCCGTGTTGCAAAATTGTGATTTAACTAATGCTGTATTTGATCAGAGCAATCTAGAAAAAGTTGATTTTAGGACTTCATATAATTATGTGATTGATATAGATCGAAATAGAATTAAAAAATCACAACACTCTTTGCAATCAATTCATGGGTTATTATGTAAGCACGATATTATTATTGATTGAAGTGGAAAACTAAGTATGCTTAATCCTTTAGTCTAAGTATTGTATATTTAGTACAACCAAAATAACCGGAATGAAATATCTATTTTTTTTAATCATGATTACTTCATTGATGTCATGTGTTAATAATCAAACAATCAACGAAACCACTACGAATGACAAAATGGAATTGTTTACTGAAAACGCAAGAGTAGTTCAGGGATATATTGATGCATTTTGCAACGAGGACTCTGCAGCGGTGGCAGAATTCCTATCCGATACAGTGGTGCGAATTGCTCCTGGTTATGGAGATACGTCAACAAGCAAGGCGTATTGGTTGGCTTCAGCTAAGGTTTTTTATTCAGTGTTTGATCATGCCAAAGTGAATAATCCCATTTATATACCTACAGTTGACCCAATTACCATGAAGCCTGACGGGAATGTGAGTGCCTATGCACATTGGACTGATGAATTAAGCAATGGCGTAAAGGTTGATTTCAAGTGGCATGGTCTGTTTAAAATCAATACAGACCATAAAATAGTTTATGCAGATGAGTACCTTGATTTGGGAGGAATGCTCAATGCGATCAACACGCTACCTAAGTAAGATACCTACAGATTAGTATCTATTATAATGCACCAAATACTTGGTGCATTATTTTTTTACTGCTTAATACGTCATGATCATTTTCCACCTATTTTTTGATGATGGTAATGAGTTTAGCATGCTGATGTATTACGTTTTGTTAAGTAGATTTTTATCGCTGTACTTTTTTGATTCAAGAAAGTAAATAAAAAGTAGCATAAATATTTTTTAAATCGTTTATAAATAATTGATTTTCAATATTATATGTTATTTTTTTAAAACGCTGCGTCGAACTTATTTTTTTTTATTAACAACCATTTTTATTGTTAACAATTTCATAAAATGCATTACATTTATTCTTCCAAATACGGAATTACTTTCGCATCTTAAACGTAAAAATCAATTTATGAAACAGCTTATGAGCAAAATTTTGCTTTTCGCTTGCTTGGTAATAGCTGGCCTCACGCCACAGTTTACCTACGCGCAAAAAGCGATCAGCGGAAAAGTTATCTCGTCTGCAAATGGGCAGACAGTAGCCAGTGCAAGTGTAATTGTAAAAGGTGCCAAGAATGGTGCCTCAACCACAGCAGATGGTACATTCACAATCTCAGCAAATGTTGGTGATGTGCTTGTTGTATCAGGTGTTGGTATTAAAACTTTAGAGTACAAGGTAACTGCATCAGCTTCTCAAGTAATCTCTGTGGATGTCGAAACCAGGGAGTTGAGCGAGGTTGTGGTTACAGCACTTGGTATTAAGAAGGAAGCCAAAAGACTTGGCTATTCTATCCAAGAAGTTAAAGGCGCAGACCTTGTAAAGGCACGCGAACCAAACGCTGTTAACAGTCTTGTTGGTAAAGTGGCAGGTTTGGCAGTTGGTGCTTCTCCTGAAATTCTTGGTCGTCCACAAGTATTGCTACGAGGCATTGGTGTTAACTTCTACGTAGTAGATGGTGTTCCAATCAATTCTGATACTTGGAATATTAGTCCTGACGACATTGAGTCTTTTTCAATTTTGAAAGGACCTACAGCATCTGCATTGTATGGTAACAGAGCCATTAATGGTGCTATCATTATCAATACTAAGAAAGGAACAAAAGATAAAAGAGGATTTTCAGTTGAATTCAACTCAAGTGTAATGGTTGAGAGCGGATTCAATGCTATTCCTAAAGTACAGGATGAGTATGGCCCTGGTGATCATGGTAAGTATGCATTTGCTGATGGCCGCGGCGGTGGTCTAAATGATGGAGACTATGATATTTGGGGTCCAAAATTCGAAGGGCAATTAATTCCTCAGTATGATTCCCCAATTGATCCAATTAGTGGAATAAGACAAGGAACTCCTTGGGTAGCACGTGGGAAGAATAATTTAAACCGTTTCATTCAGCCAGGTATGTTGAATACCACGAATATTGCGGTATCTGCAAGCACTGAAAAATCTGATATTAGATTTTCTTTGACTCATACTGGACAAAAGGGGATTGTTCCAAATACCCAATTAGATGGTATCAACTTCAATTCGTCCATAGGATATAATTTCAGCCCAAAGCTTCGCTTTGATGCAAATATTAACTACAACAGACAGTTCACTCCAAACGTTCCTGATGTGAACTATGGACCAAACAGTATGATCTATAATGTAATCATCTGGGGTGGTGCTGACTGGGACATTGATGACATGAAGAATTACTGGCAGCCCGGTAAAGAAGGTGTTCAGCAGATATATGCAGAATATCAGCGTTATAACAACCCATGGTTTTTGGTTAAAGAATGGCTTAGAGGTCATTACAAAAATGACTTCTATGGCTATATGACATTGAATTATAAAGTAAACAAGAATCTTGAAATAACAGGTCGTTCTTCAGTTACATCATATGACCTATTCCGTTCTGAGAAGTTCCCTTACTCTGCAACGTCTTATGGACGTGAAGAAGCAAGAGGAGATTATCGTGAAGATGATAGAAAGTTATTTGAAAATAATACAGAGGTACTCGCGAAATATAACAAGAATTTCTTCAAAGGATTGAATATTTCTGCACTAGCTGGTGCAAATATGAGAACGATGAAGTATAATTCAAACTTCGTTTCTACAAACTACCTGAACGTTCCTGGTATCTATTCTTTTGCAAACTCAAGGAACCCTGTAGTAGCTTCGAACTTTGCATCACAAATGATTGTAGGAAGTATTTATGGTTCAGTAGACGTTTCACTCTGGAAATATTTAAACTTAAGTGCAACAATTCGTAATGATAAGTCTTCTGCAATCCCAGGATCTGTGGGCGGTACCTATCCTTCATTGTCTGCAAGTACAGTGTTGACTGATTACCTAGAACTTCCTTCAGCAATTTCTTTCTTGAAAGTTAAAGCGGCTTATGCGAATGTAAGGGACGGTGGTACTGTATCTTATGTTGGCCCTTCTTCTTATCCAGTTGGTTATGGTTCTGCTTATACATCTTCTTATGATGGACCAAGTTATAATCTTGTAAGTAATGTGTATTCAACTCCATTAAACTACAATAACACAACTTCTGCATATTATACAGACAACTTGTATGATAATATCCAAACAGCTTCACGTACAAACTATGAGACTGGTTTCGAAATTAGGTTCTTAAAGAACAGGTTGGCATTTGAGCCTACCATCTTCCAATATATTGATGGACCTCAGATTTTCAGAAATCCAATTTCACAAACAACTGGTTACTCTGGTATCTATATCAACGCAGCGAAGTATGCAACAAAAGGTATGGAGTTGGTGATTTCAGGTACACCTATTATGAAGAAAGACTTCACATGGGACGTAAACTTCAACTGGAGTACCTACCGTCAAACATATGCTGAATTACCAGCTGATTCAATTCAGGTTGGAGACTTGTATGTAAAGAAAGGCGACAGACTTGATATTTATCAAGGTAGAAAATTCGTACGCACACCTGATGGACAACTTGTAAATGATGCTGGTGGTCGTCCAATCGTTCTTCCAAAATCACAGTTTATTGGGTATTCTTCACCTGATTGGACATGGGGCTTTATCAATAAGTTCCGTTATAAATCAGTGACTTTAACTGTTCAGTTTGATGGTCGTGTGGGTGGACAAATGGAAAACTATATCAGAAAACAAACGTTCAGAGGTGGTCGTCATATCGAAACAACTCAAGGTAAGTTGGGTGCAGCTCGTTATCAAGATTATCTTGGTGAAAAAACGTATGTTGGCGAAGGCGTTAAGATTGTTTCTGGCACACCAACTTATGATGCTGTTACAGGTAAGCTAACCAATGCTAAAGATCTTACGTTTGCTCCAAACGATATCAAAACTTTTGCGCAGGATTATACTAGCCGATACAATGGTAACACTGAAGGTAATTTGATGAGCAAGACATTCTCTAAACTTCGTGAGATTACCCTTGGATATAACCTGACACCAAAAATGATTTCAAAAACACCATTTAAGTCAGCTTCAATTTCTTTTGTAGCTCGAAATTTGTTTTATTTTGTTGATAAGAAACACAATGATGTTGATTTGGATCAGTATGTTGGTAGCGCAAGCTCAACTTCTCTTCAATCACCAACAGTAAAGCGTTTTGGCTTTAACTTGAATTTGGTATTTTAAAAATATAAACAGAAAATCATGAAAAAATTATTTACATACTTATCATTGATCGTTCTGCTTGTAAGTTCATGCAGTAAGACGTATGATGATTTCGAAAAAAATCCAAATAGCCCGGAATCTGTTCCAGCTTCATTAATACTCAATGGAGTTGAGGTGAGTATTCGTCAAGTTCCATGGGGCAATGAACAGCGTTGGAATCAGTATACTTGTTGCAACTACAACTATTACGGTAACCAGGAATATAACTGGTCAGGTGCTTCTTTGCAGTATGCGACATTGAAAAATGTAATCAAAATGGAAGAAGAGGCTGCGAAATCAGGTGCAGCTGCTCAAAATCCATATTCTGCAATAGGTAAGTTCTTACGTGCATATATTTTCTATGACATGACAATGCGTGTAGGAGATCTTCCGATGACTGACGCGCTGAAAGGTGCTGAAGTTCTTAAGCCTAAATATGATAGCCAAAAGGAAATATTTATCCAAATTAATAAGTGGTTAGAAGATGCTAATTCTGATTTTGCATCTTTGATAAGTAATGCTGACAATTCACTTCTTGGAGATTTTTACTACAACAATGATTTGAAAAAATGGCAAAAGCTTGTCAATACTTTCAGACTCAGGGTTTTGGTATCACTTAGTAAAAAAGAGGCAGATGCAGACTTAAATGTAAAGGCTGATTTCAATAAAATCTTAAGTGGAACTAATACATATCCAATATTCAGTTCAATGTCTGACAACTTCGAATTTGTTTATGTAAATCCATTTAACAAGTATCCTTCTAACCCAGACAATTTTGGGTTTGATGCTACTCGGTACAATACATCGTCTACACATATTGGGTTGTTGACTTCATTAAATGACCCACGTGTATTTGTCGTAGCAGAACCAGCTGGTTCCAAGTTAAAGGATGGTAATCTTCCATCAGATTTCGATTCTTATGTTGGAGCTAGTTCAGCTGAAGATCTTGCAGACATGTCATCCAAAGCAGGTATAGATAATGGTGCTGGTTTCACTCCGGGTGAGTATTCTTTCACAGGCAGAAAGCGTTATTACAGCAGTTATACTGCTGAAAATACCATCATGGTTGGTTATCCTGAAATGTGTTTAAACATTGCAGAAGCCATCAACAGAGGCTGGACTACTGGGGATGCAGAAGAGTGGTACAAAATGGGATTGAATGCATCCATCGGGTTCTATGGAATCGCAGAAGGGGTGAATACTTTCTCATATCTAAAGGCGGGTGGTAAAGTAATTGAGAGTGGTGATTATATACCTTATCAAGTTACTTATACATCTGAAGATTACTATGCGCAACCATCTGTAAAATATGCAGGTAACAATGCAACAGGTCTTGAACAGATCTTAAAGCAAAAATATCTTGCATTCTTCCAGAATTCTGGTGCAGAAGCGTATTTTAACTATAGAAGAACTGGTGTGCCTGCATTCCAAGAAGGTGGAGCAGGAACAGGAAACAGTGGAAAAATTCCACTTCGTTTTCAATATCCAAGTACAGAAAGAACTACAAACGGCGAAAACTTAGCTGCTGCCTTAAGCAGTCAGTTTGGTGGGTCCGATGACATCAATCTTGCAATGTGGGTGATCAAATAACCCAATACATAAATTGTCTTTAATTTGGTAGGCGAAACAATAACAATTGTTTCGCCTACTTTTTATAATAACCCGTAATTTGTATTATGAAATATTATAGCCGCATATTCAGCTCACTATTTTTTGCTACAGTTTTTTCTTCGCAGATTCAATCTCAAGAGATCACAACCCTGCAAGTTCCTGCAGGCGAAAAATATGCCAATATCAATATTGATGATATCTCAGTTTTACCAAGTGGAAGATTTGTTAAACCTGCAGGTACTTTTCAAAGGATAACAGCCGATCCATTTGGACTTACCTTGTCTAGTGATGGAAAGAAAGCACTTACCCTACATAACGGGGTCATTACAATTATTGATATTGAAAATAATACACATGTTCGGATTCCTGATTATGATAAAAAAATTCTATCTCCTTTTCAAAATGGGTCTCTTTTAGGAGCCGCTTTTCACAAAGACAATAAAACAGTTTTTTTAAGTGGCGGTGATAAAGGAACTGTTATTGCATATGATTGTGAATTATTAAGAGTGCTGAATACTTACCAACTGGATGCAAAGTTTAATGACACACTCTATCAAGATAGTTTCACGTCAGACCTAATTTATAATGCAGAGAGGAATGAATTATTGGTTCTCGACCAAGCAAATTATCGCCTTGTAAGAATTGATCTAGCTACAAAGAATATTACAGCTTCTATTTCTGTTGGAAGGTTGCCGTTCGGATTGGCAATCAGTCCTGATGGAAATACAGCAGTAGTTGCTAACGTAGGAATGTATGCCTATCCACTTGTTTCAGGAATGACAAAAGATAATTACAACGAAAAGATGATTTCACATCATCCTTACGCACATAATACGCCAGAATCTATTAATGGCACAATGGTAGATGGTCAAAAAATTCCTGGCGTGGGTAGCCCGAATGTTCCTGAATCAATGAGTGTATTTACCATCGATCTTGCAACCAATATGGTGACATCAAAACTAAAAACAGGATATCAAGTTGGCGAAATGATTGAAGATGCTGAAGTAATCGGAGGATCAAGTCCTAACTCAATCGCTATCGGATCACAGTATGCGTATGTTACCAACGCAACCAACGACAATATTGCTGTTATTGATTATAGAAAAGGGATTATCGTTAAGCATTTACCCATAAAAGTTGATCAGCGGATAGATAAATTTCGCGGGCTGCTTCCATTTGGAATTTCACTTTCCAAAGATGAGTCAACACTCTATGTGGCCTTGTTGGGGTTTAATGCAGTTGCAGTTCTTGATGTTAAGACAGGTGAAACGGCCGGACTCATTCCAACAGGATGGGGACCATCACGTGTGAAAATATCTGCAGACTCAAAGGAACTTTTTATTACAAGCAGCCGAGGTTTAGGAGCTGGTCCAAATGGAGGAAAAGATTTTGTTGCCCCACCACAAGGCACTTATGTAGGGGATATTCAACTTGCAACATTTCAGCGTGTTGCCATTCCCAATGCATCCCAATTGAAAGAATATTCAAAACAAGTATTGGCCCAAACTTTCCAAGAAGTAAAAGTCAAGGCTGATAAAAATCCATTGCCTGCACTTCCTGGTATTTCTGAAACACCGATAAAATATATTGTCTATATAACGAAGGAGAACAGAACCTATGATGAAATGTTGGGTCAGTTGCCAAATGCAAAAGGTGATCCTACCATTGCAAGGTTTGGTATGAATGTAGAGGTGAGAGGAAGGTTAATGAATGACCAAGACAAGCCCATTCCGGGTTCTGATACACTCTATGTAACGAATGCAAATATTACACCGAACCACCACAAAATTGCTAAGCAATTTTCTTTCAGTGATAATTTTTATTGTGATAGCGATGCATCAATTCATGGCCATCATTGGATGATGGGTGTAATTCCAAATGAGTGGGTTGAAGCCAATTCAAAAACTTCAAAAACAGCAAAATTATTATCATCTGCCCCTGGAAGAAGATTCCCAGGTTCTACTGGTAGTATGGACCCAGAAGACTATGCTGAGATTGGAGGATTGTGGGAGGCGCTTGAACGCAAGGGTGTTTCTTTTTATAATTTTGGCGAGGCAAATGAAACAGCGCATGTACGCGAAGAATCCATGGATACAGCTACTGGTGCCGCACATGGTGTTATGGTGCCAATGCAAAAGGCATTGTTTAGTAGAACAAGCCATAACTATGCAGGCTTTAATATGAACATTCCAGATCAATTCAGGATGAACCAGTTTGAGTCTGAGTTTAAAAAAATGTGGCTTTCGGGAAAAGAAAAAATGCCTTCGTTAATTACTATGCAGGTACCTAATGACCATAGCTCAAGTATTCGCACCGAAGATGGGTATCCATTTGGTCATAGTTTTGTGGCAGACAATGATCTTGCTGTTGGAAGAATTTTACATTTTCTTTCTCGTACTCCTTATTGGAAAAACATGTTGGTTATTGTGACAGAAGATGATCCACAAGGAGGTGTTGATCACATTGATGCACATAGGAGTTTGTTGATGCTTGCTGGGCCATATGTTAAGCGTGGTTATGTATCCCATACCCATGCAAACTTTGGATCTATTTTGAAAACAATTTATAATATTCTAGGTGTTCCATATGTGAACCAATATGATGTGACTGCTTCTTTGCTGCAAGACTTTTTTACAACAAAACCAGACTTCAAGCCCTTTACGTTGGAAATGTCTGACAAGCGAGTATTTGATCCAAAAGTAGCGATGAAGAAATACAAGCGGGATATTGATTGGCGTGCAGTGATGAAGGGTCCTGAAATGGATGATGTGTCTGAACTAAAAAAGGTGCATTACGAAAATGAAAAATAGATAGCGGAATGACTTCAACAATGCTAGGCAGAATCTGTTTGATCACAATAAGTTTTTTTTGTGCTGAATATTCAGTGGCACAACAAGACAGCTCATTGTTGTTGGATGAAGTGATATTAACAGCAACAAGAAAAAGCGATCTTGTCAAAGACCTGCCCTATTCAACGATTTCGTTAAAAAGAAATGATGCTGAAAAGCAGTTATCAAGAACCTTGCCTGAATCATTAACTGGATTGGCTGGTATTTTTATACAAAAAACTAACCACGGCGGTGGTTCTCCATTTGTGCGCGGCTTAACAGGAAATCAAACATTGTTGATGGTAGACGGAATTCGACTAAACAATTCTTTGTTCAGGTTCGGGCCCAATCAATATTTAACCTTGATTGATAACTTAGTTGTTGAAAAAATTGAAGTAGTTAAAGGAACTGGATCTGTTCAGTATGGGAGTGATGCACTAACAGGAGTAATTAATGTTATTACCCGTTCACAAGAATTCACTCAAAAGTCAACATGGAAAGGGAGACTAACATCACGATTTACTGGATTTGGAATGGAGAAAACAGCCCGTCCGGAAATTTCTTATTCGAATAAGAAATTTGCTTTTATGGCAGGGCTTAGTAAAAAGAGCTTTGGCGATCTTAGGGGTGGTGATACTACTGGGTTTCAAGTCCCTTCTGGTTATGGAGAATTGGCTTGGGATACAAAGTTTAAGTGGAATCTTGGATCAAATGCTGTTATGACGTTCTCGTATCAGTCACTTAAACAATCAGATGTACCTGTTTATCACAAATATATTTTAGAGAATTATGCAATCAATAACGCGGATCTACTTAAAAGGGGATTTGGTTATGTTAATTTTAAAAAGACATTTACATCTAATGTCTTTAAATCGTTGACAGCCTTTATTTCAGAACAAGATATCTCAGAGTTAAGAAATTTAAGAAAAAATGGATCTCCTTCGCTAAGGATCGAACACGATAGAGCACTTACTATCTCGGGTGGATTAGATTTATTAACAGATTTTTTTAAAGGATGGTCGGCTAATTCTGGTGTTGAAATTTATGCAGATAAAATTACGAGCAGTCGTGTTGATCAAGACATCAATAACGGTGTTGAAGTATCAAAGCGAGGATTGTATCCAAATGGAGCAAAATATCAAAATTTTGCTATTTATACACTTCATCATTTTCAACTGAATCGATTTAGATTTGAAGCTGGCGGTAGATACAATACATACCGGATAGGTATAGCTGATACTAGTTTAGGTGGTGTTTTGTTAAAGCCGAGTGCATTGGTTTTTCAAGGAGGAGTTGGCTACGCTGTTTCTAAACACATAACTGTTTATGGTAATATCAGTAATGGGTATCGTGCTCCCAATGTAGATGATATGGGAACATTGGGGATAGTTGATTTCAGGTATGAAATCCCTGCATATGATTTAAAGCCAGAGCGCTCTACAAATTATGAAGCTGGTCTGAAATGGGTGACTAAAAAAACAAGTGGCTCGATAGGTATATTTAATACCTCTTTGTCTAATTTAATTACAAGAGTTAAAACACCAGAAATACTTTACGGATATAGCGTCTATAAAAAGCAAAATGTTGAAAAAGGGTATATACAAGGTTGGGAAATCCAATCTATGGCTAATATAACAAAGCGGTTTTATGCTAATATGTCAGTTACATCTCTTTATGGACAAAACATTACAAAAAATGAGCCATTACGAAGAATTCCTCCATTAAATGGACAAGTTGGAATCCATTATCAAAAAAATATAATCAAGGCGGGGGGATTTTGCGATTTCGCTTCCGCACAACATCGTTTGGCGCAAGGAGATAAGGACGATAATAGAATTCCACAAGGGGGCACGCCTGGCTTTAAAATTATTAATTTATACAGTAGTCTAGAACTCAATAAAGTGCTAATCCGCTTATATTTAAACAATATTTTAAATAGTGATTATAGGACGCATGGATCTGGTATAAATGGTATGGGAAGAAGTGTTTCTGCCACAGTGATTTTAAAAATCGAGGAATTAAGC
>CAJBBV010000079.1 GCA_903951405.1 uncultured bacterium | reverse complement strand
CCATTCGCTACAATGCGAAGTGCATCTATATCTAATCCTGAATCTGTTTCATCTAGTATGGCAAGCTTTGGTTCAAGCATCGCCATTTGGAAAATTTCATTTCTTTTTTTCTCTCCACCTGAGAATCCTTCATTGAGCGAGCGACTTAATAATGATTGGTCTATTTCAACCAACTTCATTTTCTCTTTCATCGTTCTTAAGAACTGTGCAGCATCAAGCGCCTCAAGGCCTTGGTATTTTCTTTTTTCATTCACTGCAGACTTGATAAAGTTTGTTGTACTTACGCCTGGTATTTCAACAGGGTATTGAAAGGCTAAAAACAATCCTTCTTTAGCACGATCTTCTGGAGATAGTTCCAATAAATCTTTACCATTGAATTGCACGCTGCCGCCAGTCACTTCATAATCCGCTCTGCCTGCTAATACAGACGCTAAGGTGCTTTTGCCAGAACCATTTGGTCCCATGATGGCGTGTATCTCACCAGGCTTGATATCTAGGTTAATTCCTTTTAAAATTTCTTTTTCCTCAATTCTTGCTTGAAGATTGTTGATGGTTAACATATGCTTCTTTTGACTTTTAAAAAATTATTGGTTAGCCTACACTGCCTTCAAGGCTAATTGCTAGAAGCTTTTGGGCTTCAACCGCAAATTCCATGGGCAATTGATTCATTACTTCTTTGGCAAATCCATTGATGATGAGTGCAACGGCAGATTCTGTATCGATTCCACGTTGGTTGCAATAAAAAATCTGGTCTTCACCAATTTTGGAAGTAGTGGCTTCGTGCTCAACTTGAGCGGTACTGTTTTTAACTTCGATATACGGAAATGTATGGGCACCACATTGGTCGCCCAACAGTAACGAATCACATTGTGAAAAGTTTCTTGCGTTGCTAGCATTCTTTGCTACACTCACTAAACCTCTGTATGAGTTATTGCTTTTGCCTGCTGAAATTCCTTTGGAAACAATTCTGCTTTTCGTATTTTTTCCAAGGTGAACCATTTTGGTTCCGGTATCGGCTTGTTGAAAGTTATTGGTCACGGCAACAGAATAAAATTCACCAATGCTGTTATCGCCTTTCAAAATTACGCTTGGGTATTTCCAGGTAATGCTTGACCCCGTTTCAACTTGTGTCCACGATATTTTTGCAAAAGGTCCTGCACAAATTCCGCGTTTGGTTACAAAATTATAGATGCCACCTTTTCCTTCTTTATCTCCAGGATACCAGTTTTGCACGGTTGAATATTTGATTTCAGCTTTTTCCATGGCAATCAGTTCCACAACGGCAGCGTGAAGTTGATTTTCATCACGCATTGGTGCTGTACATCCTTCTAAGTAGCTGACATAACTTCCTTCTTCCGCAACAATGAGCGTGCGTTCAAATTGTCCTGTATTGGCGGCATTGATTCGGAAGTAGGTAGATAGTTCCATCGGGCATCGAACACCCTTTGGGATAAAACAAAATGACCCGTCACTAAAAACGGCAGAGTTTAGCGCTGTGAAATAATTATCTGTAGCTGGAACAACTGAGCCAAGGTATTTTTTAATGAGTTCTGGATGTTCTTGTAATGCATCACTCATAGAGCAAAAGATAACACCCACTTTAGATAGTTCTTCTTTGAATGTAGTGGCTACTGAAACACTATCCATTACGGCATCAACGGCTACTCCTGATATTCTTTTTTGTTCATCTAGTGAAATTCCAAGTTTTTCAAAAGTCTTTCTAAGCTCGGGGTCGATTTCGTCGAGACTATTTAGTGTAACTTTTTGCTTTGGCGCGGAGTAGTAAATGATGTTTTGGTAATCAATCTTTGGATAACCTACGTTTGCCCAATCAGGTTCTTGCATGGTAAGCCAATGTCTATATGCCTTAAGTCTGTACTCAAGCATCCAACTTGGCTCATTTTTTTTGGCAGAGATAAATCGCACCGTTTCCTCACTGAGTCCAATCGGTGCTTCATCTGCCTCAATATCCGTGACAAATCCATATTTGTATTCGGATGAGGTAATCTGTTCTAATATGTCGTCATTTTCCTCTTGCATAGCTCATTCTCGGTTTGAAGTGCAAAATTCATCATTTTAGCTTGTTATAAAAAACCGAAGGGCAGTTAGAAGCCTATTTTGGGGGTGATTTTCCCAATATCGTAACTGGAAAGCCTATCCTTTCTTCACCGGGACAATATCTTTTCCAAAAGGCCAACCTAAAATAATGGATATCAATATCTTTGGAATCCAATAAATACTCTTCCATGGTCTCTACAGCATCCCTGAAAGCACTTTTTGAAGCGGAGTTTGGACAATCTCCACGGTTTTTTCGTTCTCCTGCCCGTATAAACCTAATTGGGGAACATACGGATTACAATGAAGGATTTGTATTGCCGGCAGGTATTGACCTCTTTTGTAATATTGCCATTGCACCTTCAGGTTCGAATGAATGCTCCCTGGTTGCGTGCGATTTAGAAGAGCAAGTCAGTTTTGATGCACATTCAGACATAAAATCAGAGGCCTTCTGGGCAAATTATATTATAGGCGTTCGAAGGGCCTTTAGAAAAAGGGGGATACATCTTCCCGGCATTAATGCCGTTATTCGATCTGAAGTGCCGGTTGGAGCAGGGTTGTCATCTTCGGCTGCGCTTGAATCTGTTTTTGCCTTCGCATTTAATGAACTTTTTTCCTGCGGATTAAGCAAAATAGAGTTAACGAAAATTGCACAGGAATCGGAAAACGAATTTATCGGGCTGCAGTGTGGTATAATGGACATGTTTGCTAGCATCCATGCACAAGAAAACAAGGCGATCAAGTTGGATTGCCGTAGTCTCAGTTTCGATTATATCCCGCTTGCATTGGGCCAAAACAAACTGTTGTTATTTGACACCATGGTGAAGCACGAGTTGGCTTCATCGGAATACAATACACGGAGAGAGGAATGTAATGCAGTAGTAAGTTTTTTGCAACACCTTGGACAGCCCGTTCAATCATTGCGCGATGTTGACATCATGATGTTGTCTGCTATTCAATCTAATATAAATCCCGTGTTGTTCAAGCGAGCAAAATATGTTGTCGAAGAAAATAGCCGATTGAATTCCTTTGCTGAAGCCGTTTCAAGAAACGATTGGCATGAGGCTGGTTCATTATTATATCAATCGCATGAAGGGTTGAAAAATGAATACGAAGTGAGTTGTACCGAACTCGATGTGTTGGTTGATACTGTTAGAGGGATGGATGGGGTATGGGGTGCCCGCATGATGGGAGGCGGATTTGGAGGATGCACATTGAACCTTGTGGAAGAATCTAAGGTAGAGGCTATAATTGACCAGGTAAATGCAGGGTATCTAAAGTCATTTGGATTGAAGCCGAAACATTATATTGCAGGTACATGTAACGGTGCATCTGCATTTTATTAAAAAAATTTGCCATGAAAAAAACAATTTTATTTTCTCTTATTCTGCTTTCTGTATTAATTTCTTGCAACCTCAAAAATGAAAAAAAGGACATGGATACTTCAGCGCAAACTAAGGCCTCATTGTTTACAGACACGATTCAAGGTAAAGCAGTTGGACTCTATACGTTGCAAAATAAAAATGGCATGATGGTTGAGTTGACCAACTATGGGGCAACTGTGGTGAGTATTAATGTTCCAGACGCGGCTGGTAAGATTGAAAATGTAACCTTTGGTTATGATAGCATAGCCGCATATTATACAGGAAAATCATACTTCGGATGCGTTGTAGGGCGTTATGCAAATCGAATCGCGCTTGGTAAATTCAATATCGATGGGGTAGAGTATAGTGCGCCAATTAATAATGGACAAAATACATTGCATGGTGGTGTAAACAGTATGGATAAGCAGGTGTGGGATACAAAAGAAATAGCTAATGGCGTTGAATTTTCTATTCTTGTTAAAGACGGTGAGAATGGTTACCCAGGAGACCTAGATTTAAAAGTAACGTATACACTGTTAGAAAATAATAGCATACAAATTGATTATGCTGCTACAACCAATAAAACTACTGTAGCAAATTTTGCAAATCATGCTTACTTCAATTTGTCTGGAGACCTTACTTCATCAATAGCTTCGCATATTGTGCAACTAAATGCATCACGATATACACCTGTTGATAGTACATTGATTCCAACAGGCGAGTTGAAGGCAGTTGCCAATACGCCTTTTGATTTTACAGCACCCAAAGCAGTAGGCAAAGACATTGACGCAGATGATGAGCAAATTAAATTTGGTAAAGGGTATGATCATAATTATGTGTTGAATCCTTCAGAAGAGAAATTAAATCTTGCAGCAGTTGTGGTAGAAGAAAAGTCAGGTCGTAAGATGGAAGTCTTTACCACAGAGCCTGGTGTGCAGTTTTATTCTGGTAATTTTTTAAATGGCACTGAGCAGGCACATGGTATAGCGTATGCGTATCGCACCGCGCTATGTTTGGAGACGCAACATTTTCCGAATTCACCAAACGAGCCTTCATTCCCTTCCACGTTGCTTAAGCCAGGTGAAAAATTTGTTAGTCAGACCATCTATGCTTTTTCAACTGTGAAAAAATAAAGAATGAAATATTTATTGGGAATTGATATAGGTTCTTCTTCTGTTAAATGTGCATTGATTTCAGTAGACTCTGGTACATGCGTTGGATCGGCATTTTCTCCCTCATCTGAAATGCAGATTGCTTCTCCTCAAAAAGGGTTCGCAGAACAAGACCCATCGCTGTGGTGGACTGAGTTGACTAATGCAATGAATATGTTGCGTAAAGATGTTCAATTCAGCAAAAATGAAATTGCAGCTATCGGTATTTCGTATCAAATGCATGGATTGGTTGCTGTCGATCGTGATGGAGTACCTGTTCGTCCTTCGATTATATGGTGCGATAGCAGAGCGGTAGAAATTGGAAATAATGCACTTGCCTCACTTGGAGAAGATTTTTGTCTATCGCATTATTTGAATTCTCCCGGAAACCTTACTGCTTCCAAGTTAAAGTGGGTGAAGGAAAATGAGCCTGAAGTGTATAAGCGTATTTATAAGATAATGTTGCCTGGAGATTACATAGCCTATAAATTAACAGGTGAAATGCGCACAACCATTTCAGGATTGTCTGAAGGTATCTTGTGGGATGCAAAAAATAGTACGTTAGCACATGAGTTGTTAGCGCATTATGGAATTGATGAGCGGTTAATTTGCTCAACTGTTCCTCAGTTTGGAGAGCAAGGATTTTTAACCAAAGAGGCCGCTGATGTACTTGGGCTGGAGGAAAATATTCCTGTAACGTATCGTGCAGGCGATCAACCAAACAATGCCTTCTCTTTGAATGTGTTGCAACCAGGTGAAATCGCTGCTACTGCTGGGACATCAGGTGTGGTGTATGGGGTGATTGATACACCGTCTTATGATCCATTATCTCGTGTTAATTCTTTTGTGCACGTTAACCATACTCCAGAAAAAAATAGGTATGGTGTATTGCTCTGTATTAATGGAACGGGTATTTTAAACAGTTGGCTACAGAAAAATGTATTTGCTGGGGCTTCATATCCTGAGATTAATCAGGTGGCGGCAAAGACACCTATTGGAGCCGATGGGTTGCTTTATTATCCATTTGGAAATGGGGCAGAGCGTGTATTGGAAAACAGAGACCTTGGCGCGTCGATGAAAAATTTACATTTTAATCGACATGATCGTTCTCATATGGCTAGAGCAGCACAAGAAGGAATCGTTTATTCCTTGTATTATGGTATTGAAATCATGGTGAAGATGGGTCTGCAGATCAAAACAGTTCGTGCAGGTAAAGCAAATATGTTTTTAAGTGGTTTATTTGCAGAAGCTTTTTCTAACACAACTGGAGCAACGATTGAGTTGGTGAATACAGATGGTGCTCAAGGTGCAGCTCGTGCTGCTGGATTAGGCGCAGGGTTTTATAAAAGCTCAGATCAATGCTTCAAGGGATTGGCTGTTTTACAGAAAGTGGAACCCAATCAATCTTTGCAAAAACAATATGGTGAAGCTTATGTAAATTGGAAAAATAATCTTTCGTTATAGTCGGCTAATTTTTCCTATACATAATATCTTTTTCATTATTATCTTTAGTCTCCTAAGCACACTAAACATTTTAAATTAACGATAATGTCAATTACACTTGGTAACAAAGAATTTTTTCCTGGAATCGGTAAGATTAAATATGAAGGTCCAACTTCTGATAATCCATTAGCCTATAAGTGGTATAATGAAGATCAATTGATTGGTGGAAAGACTATGAAAGAATATTTCAGGTTTGCTGTAGCGTATTGGCATAGCTTTTGCAATACCGGCGCAGATCCGTTTGGTCCAGGCACTAAACAATTTGCATGGGATAAAGCGTCAGGTGCAGTAGATCGAGCTAAAGACAAAATGGATGCCGCGTTTGAATTCATAACCAAACTTGGTGTTCCTTATTATTGTTTTCACGATATTGATTTGGTGGACGAAGGGTCAGGTTTGGCTGAGTATGAAAGCAACTTATCATCAATAGTTGATTATGCTTCACTTAAGCAAAAAGCAAGTGGTGTGAAATTGTTGTGGGGTACTGCCAATGTGTTTTCTAATCCACGGTACATGAATGGCGCTAGTACGAATCCTGATTTTAATGTTGTAGCACATGCCGCAACTCAAGTAAAAAATGCGTTGGATGCTACTATAAAACTTGGAGGAGAGAATTATGTTTTCTGGGGAGGAAGAGAAGGGTACATGACCTTGTTGAATACAGACATGAAGCGTGAGCAAGAACATTTGGCGAAGTTTCTTCATGCTGCAAAAGATTATGCAAGAAAAAATGGATTTAAAGGGACATTCTTCATCGAGCCAAAACCATGTGAGCCAACTAAGCATCAATATGATTATGACTCTGCTACCGTAATTGGTTTCTTGAATAAATATGGTTTAGAAAATGATTTCAAATTAAATATTGAAGTGAATCACGCAACCCTTGCTGGACATACCTTTCAGCATGAATTGCAAGTGGCTGCTGATGCCGGTATGTTAGGTAGTATTGATGCAAACCGTGGTGATGCACAAAATGGTTGGGATACGGATCAGTTTCCGATGCAGTTGAATGAGTTAGTTGAATCATTGTTGATTATTATCGAAGCTGGTGGATTTGCTGGCGGCGGTGTAAATTTCGATGCGAAGACCAGAAGGAATTCAACTGATCCAGAAGATCTTTTCTATGCACATATTGGTGGTATGGATGCTTTCGCAAGGGCCATGGTTGTTGCAGATAAAATTTTACAACATTCTCCTTATAAAGAGTTCAGAAAAAACAGGTATGCATCTTTCGATTCAGGAGAAGGAAATTTATTTGAGCAAGGAAAACTTTCATTAGAAGACTTAAGGAAGTATGCCTTTGCACAAGGAGAACCTAAGCAAACTAGTGGAAAGCAGGAGTGGTTGGAGAATATTATTAATCAGTATATTTAAATGAGGTAATAGGCAGGAGGCAATAGGAAATAGGCAGGAGGCAATAGTTAATAGGATTGAGGCAATAGGCAGGAGTCAATAGTGAACTTATTTTTTAATGTTATTTATTGAATGCATTGCAGACTATTGCCTATTAACTATTTCCTATTGCCTCAATCCTATTGCCTCAATCCTCACGTCTCACGTCTATTTAAATTAAGCCCACCACCTCAACACTCGCTTTTTTATCCGAACTCTCAAATGCAAGTTCAATGAGCTTGATGACGTTGTATCCATGCTCAGGTGTTTCTGTTGATGGGGTTCCGTTCTCGATGGCTTGCTGAAGATTTTTGTAGAACATCCCAAATCCACCTTGAAGTGAAGGATAAATTTCCCTGATAATTTTACCATCTACTTCTGTATGAAGCAGTCCGAAGTTTTTTTCTTCTTCCTTTCCCCAGTCTGCTGAGGTAGGAGTGACACCGGCTTTGAGTAATTCTTCTTGAGGGTCTTCGCCCGATTTAATGAATGAGCCCTTTGTTCCATGCAACATATACCGCGGCCCCATTTCCCTCACAAGCATACTTGAATGAAGTGTTACAATGAGGTTTCCATAGTCGAGTTTAAGATCAAAGTAGTCATCTACTTTTGAATAGTCTTTTAGTTTTCTAATGTCTGCTGTGATGGATTGGGGTTTGCCAAATAACATCAAGGCTTGATCAATTAGGTGTGGGCCAAGATCATAAAAAATGCCACTACCTGGTAATGCTTCTTCTCTCCACAATCCGTATGTTCTTGGATCAGGTCTATATCGATCATAGTGCGCAAAAAATTCACGCGGCTCTCCAATCAATCCTGTTTCAATGATTGACTTCATGGTTAAGAAATCAGCTACATAGCGTCTGTTATGAAAGACGGCACATAGCTTTCCGGTACTTCGTGAAAGTTCTACTAATTCCATTGCTTCCGCCGTGTTGTTCGTAAAGGGTTTTTCAACTACGATATGTTTTCCTGCGAGAAGTGCTGCTTTGGCGTATGAAAAATGTGTTGTATTGGGACTAGCAATGACGACTAGATCTATTTTTTCATTGCTTAGTACTTCTTCTAATGATTTCGCGATGTGTACCGCCGGAAATTTTTCCTTTGCCGTCTCTCCACTTCGTTCTAGAATAATATCTAATGAAAAATGGGGATTAGTTGAGATGAATGGGATATGGAATGTTCTTGCTGAAATGCCATAGCTGATTACTGCGGTTGAAATCATGTAAGTAGACGTTAGGGGTTAGGGGTTAGGGGTTAGACTAGAGTATTTAACTTTAAAGTTCGTTGTTAATTGGCAAAAGGCAATAAGATTATTTGGAAAAGATAGTAGTCTAAAGTAGTAGTTAAAAAATTTCTTTTATCCTGAATCTAACTACTAACCCCTAACGTCTAACATCTAACGTCTAGCTTCTATTGTCTAACCCCTAACGTCTAACGTCTAACATCTAACTATTCACGTCTAGCCTCTCAATAAACATAATTCCTATCTTTGCCGAAACTTAAAACAATGCAATTGAAAGAATTGATAATAGCTGCTTGGGGGAATCGTGAACTATTAAAAGAGGCACAGTATTCAGATGCGGTTAGGGCTGTGATTGAAGAGGTGGATAAAGGGCGTCTTCGTGTGGCTGAAAAAGTGGAAGAAGTATGGGTTGTTAATGAATGGGTTAAGCAGGCGATTCTATTGTATTTTGGCATTCAGCAGATGCAGACATGGGAACTTGCTCCATTTGAATTTTACGATAAGATGTTGTTGAAGAAAGATTATAAATCCCTTGGTGTAAGAGCTGTTCCGCATGCCGTTGCACGTTATGGTGCTTACTTGGCAAAGAATGTGGTGTTAATGCCATCGTATGTAAATATTGGAGCCTATGTAGACGAAGGCACCATGGTTGACACTTGGGCAACAGTAGGTAGTTGTGCACAGATTGGCAAAGGTGTTCATTTGAGTGGCGGCGTTGGTATTGGTGGTGTATTGGAGCCATTGCAAGCAACCCCTGTGATTGTGGAAGATGGATGTTTTATTGGAAGCCGTTGTATTGTTGTGGAAGGTGTTGTGGTTGAGAAGGAAGCTGTATTGGGTGCTAACGTAGTATTAACTCAGTCCACTAAAATAATTGATGTAAGCGGTCCAGAACCTATTGAATACAGAGGTCGTGTTCCATCACGTTCTGTTGTAATTCCAGGCTCATACACTAAAGAATTTCCAGCAGGGAACTATCAAGTGGGCTGTGCGTTGATCATCGGAAAGCGCAAGCCTAGTACTGATCTTAAGACGAGTTTGAATGACGCGTTGAGGGATTTTAATGTGGCTGTGTAGGTAGACGTTAGAGGATAGTAGTTAGAGGTTAGACATTAGATGTTAGATGCTAGACGTTAGATGCTAGTTGCCAGAAATGATTTTTGATTTAGGCTAACTGTTTACACTATTGCGATTTTACTCATACCATTACAAATATGTACTTACGGTCCTCTAATGCCTATCAACTATCCTCTAATGCCTATCAACTATCCTCTAATGCCTATCAACTATCGTCTAATGTTTAACTACTAACTTCTAATGTCTATCAACTAACCTCTAACTACTATCGTCTAATTATGACTCTTTCCCCTTACGAAATCGCTATCATCAACGAAGTTGCAGAAGCTGCCTCTTCCTTGAAGGTGCGTGCATTTGTTGTGGGTGGGTTTGTGCGGGATAAATTATTAGGAAGGCCTTGTGTTGATATTGATATTGTTTGTTTAGGTGATGCAATTGAATTGGCGAAGGCGTATCAATCTAGGTTATCGTTTAATCCAAAATTATCCTGGTTTAAAAATTTTGGAACAGCACATCTTAATGTGAATGGATATGATGTTGAATTTGTTGGCGCGCGAAAGGAAAGCTATCAAGCCGAAAGTCGAAACCCAACCGTTGAGCCTGGTTCATTGCAAGATGATCAAGAGCGAAGGGATTTCACAATCAATGCCTTAGCCTTTGAGATTACTACATTGCCTGTAGACCCACATACGAAGTTGTTGAAGTCTGATTTCACTATTCAGATTATTGATCCATTTAATGGCTTAAGTGATTTGGCGGAAGGTATCATTCGCACGCCATTGGTTCCAGAAAAAACATTTAGTGACGACCCATTACGCATGATGCGAGCTATTCGTTTCGCATCTCAACTTGGATTCACCATTTCATCGCCAACATTATTGGGTATAACGGATGCATCGCATCGTATCAAGATAATCTCTCAAGAACGCATTACGGATGAACTAAATAAAATCATGATGTCTGCCAAACCATCGGTAGGACTTGATTTATTATACAAGACAGGGTTGTTGAAAGAGATTTTCCCTCCCATGGTTGATCTTGCCGGCGCAGAATATATTGATGGAAAAGGACATAAAGATAATTTTTACCATACGCTGCAGGTTATAGATAATGTTTGCCTTAACACAAACAACCTTTGGCTGCGTTGGGCCGCACTCCTGCACGACATTGCTAAGCCAGCAACAAAGCGATTTGAAGATGGTATAGGTTGGACCTTCCACGGGCATGAAGTAGTAGGCGGGAGAATGGTACCCAAGATATTTACAAAACTAAAACTACCTCTAGCAGAAAACATGCGCTATGTGCGCAAGTTGGTTGAACTGCATTTGAGGCCCATAAGTTTAACCAAAGAAAATATAACAGACTCTGCCATCCGCAGGTTGTTATTTGATGCCGGTGAAGATTTGGAAGATCTCATGAAATTATGCGATGCCGACATTACATCGAAAAATGAAAATCGTGTTCGACGCTATCGTGCAAATTTTGAAATGGTGAGGGCCCGTCTAAAGGAGGTAGAAGAAAAAGATCAAATTCGAAATTGGCAACCACCTATTACGGGTGAATTAATAATGGAAACTTTTTCACTGCAGCCATGTAAAGAAGTAGGGATTATCAAAACGTTTATTCGCGAAGCAATCTTAGATGGTGTTATTGAAAATAATTATGATGCCGCATTTCAGATGATGTTGGAGAAGGGGAAGGAGATGGGGTTTGCAGGGGAGAGGCAATAGGCAAGTAGGGAAGAGGCAATAGGCAATAGTGAGTGTAAAAAAAGGCACAAGGGCACAAAGGGACAAAGAATTTAACTCCCAACCCCCAACCCCCAACTCCCAACTCCCAACCCATTTCCAACTCCCAACCCATTTCCAACTCCCAACACCCAACTCCTAACTCACAACTCCCAACTCCCAACTCACAACACATTCCTAAACCACGTCACCTGCCTTTTTGCGTAATTACGTGTATGCTGTTTTATTTTTTCAATAGCTTCTTGTTTTGTTGTTAAGCCATTGAAATAGTCGAAGAATTCTTTGTAGCCAACTGTTTGCAATGCAGTAAGATGCTGATAGTCTATGAGTGCTTTTGCTTCTTCTTCCAATCCTGCGGATATCATATTGTCTACGCGATCATTGATTCGAGTATATAGTTGCTCTCTAGGCATCTCCATGACAACGTACGAGATGGTAAAATCTCTTTTTGCTTTTTCTCCAGTTTGATATTGACTAATAGGATTGCCTGTATGCATCGCAACTTCTAATGCACGCATCATCCTGTTGGCATTGTTAATGTCTCCACGCAGTGGAAATTCAGGATCATATTTCAATAGCTCAGCCCTTAGTTTTTCTACTCCAAGTTGTTGATGTAGCTCTATCACGTGTTGTCTAACTGCTAACGGTATATCTGGTATTTCGTTAAGTCCCTCTGCTAGTGCTTTGATGTATAAACCAGTTCCACCGCAAACAATTGCATGGTCATTTTTTTGGAAGATCTCTTCCAAGTAAGACAATGCTTCTTTTTCAAAACTTGCTGCTGTGATATTTTCAGTAATGGAATGATTGGCAATGAAATGGTGTTTCACTTCGCTGAGTTCTTCTGCTGATGGCCTCGCAACACCAATGTTTAATTCACTATAGCATTGCCTTGAATCCGCTGAAATAATTTCCGTTTGGAATTGTTTTGCTAGCCGAATGGCTTCGCTTGTTTTTCCAATGGCAGTTGGTCCTGCAACAATGATGCATTGTTTAGTTGGCATAATGAATACGGCTTATGAAGAACCGTATATGTTTAATTGTTAAAATGCATTTTCGTCCTCAGCCGGTTCTTCTCCAGCTTGTTCCTCATCATCTTCTCCTCCAACGCCATCTTCTCCTTCATCCATAAATCCTTCAACGAGTGCAGTCAAATCATATTTTTCTTCTACATCTGAAAAACGATCACCAAGGATGCTCTTGATGCCATATTGACTCGGACCAATACCTTCTTTTCTGCTGATAGACGGATAGGTTATTTTAGAACTTTCTTCTTTGGATATACCAATTAACTGGATTTGGAATGTCCAGTTTTTTTCAAAATCATAGATGTAAATGAACTTTTGATTGGGATCGCTAATCTCTGATCCAATAGTGGTCTCAAACATCATCAATGGCTCCGCCTTGTATTCGATATCGTATTTATCTAAACTGATTGCCCTTCCCCTCAACCAACTGTCATTGCTTCGGTAGAAGGTAGCTTGATGCTTGCTATCAAATTCATAGGCGATTAAAATCGCTTGATGTAAGTCAAAAAAAAGTTGATTGTGCTTGATGACTATATCACGATAGATAGTATCATCTTCCTCATAAAAAACACGAAACTTTAATGTCGCCATGGAGGCAAGTTAATGAAAAAGAGGGATTTAGGCAAGGGGAGGAGAGATGAGAGAAGTGAGAGGTGAGAGGAGAGAGGAGAGAGGCAAGGAGGCAATAGGTTAGAGGCAATGTGCAAGAGTGAAACAGCGGTGAGCGTTCAACCCCCAACCCCTAACTCCCAACCCATAGCGTCAAGCGTCCAGCGCCAAGCGATTTTTGAAACGGCACTAAAACTTAAAACCAACCGTCATGACCACATTTCCCATTTTCTGTTTTATAAATCCTGGTTCGTAAAAACTAGTATCTAATTTATATGGGAAGGTGGCGTCTTGTGTAATTTGTTGGATATAGGTGAGGTCGATGAACATACCTCTATTTCGATAGCCAAGTCCACCACTGATGTTCATTTTTTTAGCCTGAATATATGGAGTATTATAAGGGTTGCCCATATAATTAAATCCTAGTCTTGTCATGATGGTATTAAATTTTAACTCACCACCAACACGAAAATTCAACGCTGATTTAAATTGATCTTTCACCGTTGCTGTAACTTGTTTTAAATAGCTATCGCCATTCGCTGAACTCCCACCTTCTCCAGTATAGGTCTTAAATTTAGATGATGCATAATTAATGTATTCGACATCAGCACTTAAAAATCCTTTTTGTTTTGTAACGTCTTCGCCGCTGTGTAACACATAGGATACGCCAAGCATCATGCGCATAGGGTTAACATAGTTGTATTGAAATTGTCCTAGTTCACTTGAGTTTAAATCAAGTGAACTCTGCGTCATCACCCCATTGCCAAGGTATCCTTCTAAGTCTGTCGTAACCTTAGTGCTGTAACGGTCTGTCATGTTGTATGCAACAGGTGAATGAAAAGCTAAGCCAATTCTAAGTAAGTCGGTCGCCTTGTATAGTGCGCCAAGCTTCAAACCAAGTCCAACGCCCTCACTCAATAAATATTCTTCTGTTTCGAAATAATTGAAATTATTTTGATCATTCCCAGAGGCATCTGTTTCCCTAAAGGTGTTGGTTCGTTCAAAACTCAACTTGCTAAACACAATCGTTGCTCCAAGGAAAAGTTTATCCTGAAAATTGGCACTACCTGCAAAGTATGTATCCCTGATTCCCCCTTTCGTAATAGAAGTTTGACGTTGTGTAACACCCGTTAAAGGAGTGGCTAAACTACGGTATCCCAACACTGAATTTCCTGGTCCGGCAATGGTGTCAATCAAATAAGTATTGAATGCTAAACTTGATCCATACGGATAATCATTTGCAGCACGATTGGGATCAGTAACTTGGTTGTTGATGAGCTCATCAATGTATTTTTCTGAATAAGAACTTTTGTTATTGCTTCCTTCCAACAATGTTTTATTGCTGTAGTTCACCATTTTGTTCATGCCAATAGCAAAGGTGAAATTGCGCCACTTATCAGTTTGATAGCCTGGCTTAGCCAACACAATTCCTATGTTGCTGAAATCGGCATTGAAATTTTTATCTTTCTTTTGTTGACCGAGGTAATCAATTTTTGTACTGCCGAATGATAGTCCCGGACTAAATACAAAGTCATTTGTTTTGAACAGTCCCAATCCTGCTGGATTAACGGTTGCTGTGCTGATATCACCACCCAAAGAAACGATAGCGCCTCCAATGGCTTGAGCTCTTGCTGTACCACCTTGTCCAATCATGCCATAACGCAATGCATCAATGGGTTCTTGTGCATGAGAAACTTCAGCCAAAAATAGAATTGTAAAAAAGAAAAAAAACTTACCCATCACGGTTCGGATTTAAGTGACCAAGAAAATGGTGCAAGGGGTTGCAACACCATATTCTCAGTATTGATAAGAAGACTAATTAGAGTCCACCACCTCCACGTGGAAATGAACGTACAGGAGCAGAGCTGCTTCGACTAGAAGACGAGCTAGTGCCAGAAGATGAACTACTGCCTGATGATGAAGAATTTGAATTGGAAGAATTGGAGAACGTCCTTGACGGATTTCCATTTCCATTGTAGCTCGAATTATATCCTTCTCTCATCATAGAATTTCTTCCATTGATTAATATTCCATTCGACCTTCCAGAAAGATTGGTAGGATGTGATTGGTAGTTTGAAACATGCACAGGGTTGTAGCTATTTAAATTAACTACCCTAGGTCCGGTACTTCTGCGTGAAGGAAGCGTACCCTTGCCAGCATTGTTGTAAATGACATAGGGTTGTCCGTAGTACATACAGCTGTATGGATTTGAGTAGTATGATGAACTGCCGTAAAACAAGCTTTGTAATCCGATGCCACTATACATTGAGCCATTGTTAAAGTACATGCTGTTGTTCCAGCGTGGGTCATTCCAATATCCATAATCATCATCAAATGAAGACCATCTATTTCTGTTCATGGATTTCATGCGGAGGTATCGATCGTTCATCGGCACTGTTTCTGGCCGATACGCATCATTGTCATCTAGGATAACGTATTCTTCTTGCGATTTAGAAGGTGAATAATAAACGTCATCAGGCGTTTGCCCGGTTTTATAAACAGTGCTGCATCCCATCAAAAAGGAAGAGGTCATGATAGCAATGAATAGTTTGTTCATATAACACGATTTAAAGATTAATCCGAAGTTACTACATTTGCGCATTCGCAACTGTTAAATTAGACGTTTGAAAACACCTAAAGTTGCAAGGGAACAGAAACTTTTTTTAAAGACTTACGATTATGGGAAACGAACTTACACCAAGGGCGACAGATTACTCACAGTGGTACAATGATTTAGTGCTGAAAGGCGGACTGGCAGACTATTCTGCCGTACGTGGCTGTATGGTTATTAAGCCTTATGGATTTGCCCTTTGGGAGAATATGCGCGATCAGTTGGACAAGATGTTTAAGGAAACTGGCCATGTTAACGCCTATTTCCCCTTGTTTGTGCCCAAGTCATTCCTTGAGAAAGAAGAAGGCCATGCAGAGGGTTTTGCCAAAGAATGCGCTGTTGTGACCCATTATCGACTAAAATCTGATCCTAATAATAAAGGAAAGCTCATCGTCGATCCAGAAGCAAAGCTGGATGAAGAATTGATTGTTCGGCCTACCAGTGAAGCCATCATTTGGAATGCCTATAAAGATTGGATTCAATCCTATCGCGATTTGCCGTTGTTGATTAATCAATGGGCCAATGTGGTGCGTTGGGAGATGAGAACGCGTTTGTTTTTGAGAACAACTGAATTCCTATGGCAAGAAGGCCATACGGCTCATGCTACGTCTGAAGAAGCCATAGGGGAAGCAGAAAAGATGCTTCATGTGTATGCCGATTTTGTAGAAAACTACATGGCCTTGCCAGTAATCAAAGGGGTGAAGACAGCAAATGAACGTTTTGCCGGGGCCTTGGAAACCTATTGTATTGAAGCCCTCATGCAAGACGGAAAGGCCTTGCAGGCGGGTACGTCGCATTTCCTTGGACAAAATTTTGCGAAAGCATTTGACGTGAAATTTTTAAGCAAGGAGAACAAACAAGAATATGTTTGGGCAACTTCTTGGGGAGTTTCAACACGATTGATAGGCGCTTTGGTGATGGCTCATAGTGATGATGAAGGCTTGGTGATGCCTCCACGCATTGCACCATTGCAAGTGGCGATAGTGCCAATTTACAAGGGTCCTGAACAAAAAGCGATTGTTGATGCCAAAGTGGATGAAATCATGAAGGCGTTGAAAGCGAAAGGCATTTCAGTTAAATACGATGATTCAGATAATGTTCGTCCGGGCTGGAAATTTGCAGAGTATGAATTGAAAGGTGTTCCAGTTCGAATTGCAATCGGACAAAAAGACATTGAGAATAAAGTGGTTGAAGTAGCACGACGCGATACGAAAGAAAAACAATCTGTTCCGCAAGAAAATATCGCAGAGTATATCAGTCAACTACTAGAGGATATTCAGCAAAACCTCTATAATAGGGCGCTGGCCTATAGAGATGACCACATCACAAAAGTGGACACGTGGGAAGAATTCAAGCAAGTGCTCCACGAAAAGGGTGGATTTGTCTCAGCCCATTGGGATGGAACAAGTGAAACAGAGGACAAGATTAAGGAAGAAGTAAAAGCGACTATCCGTTGCATTCCACTCGATAATCCAAAGGAAGATGGTGTTTGTGTGTATTCTGGCAAGCCCAGTACACAGCGGGTGTTGTTTGCGGCAGCTTATTAGACAATAGACGTTAGGAGTTAGATGTTAGGTGTTAGAATCTAGAAGTTAGAGGTTAGGAGATAGACATTAGAGGTTAGGAGTTAGGTGTTAGAATCTAGAAGTTAGAGGTTAGGAGTTAGGTGTTAGAATCTAGAAGTTAGAGGTTAGGAGTTAGGTGTTAGAATCTAGAAGTTAGAGGTT
>CAJBBV010000078.1 GCA_903951405.1 uncultured bacterium | reverse complement strand
TTCAGGAAATTAATTGGTGCTACCAATCCGGCTAACGCAGATGAAGGTACTATCCGCAAAATATTTGCAGAAAGTATTGGAAGAAATGCTGTTCATGGAAGTGACAGCGATGAGAATGCAGCCATAGAAGGAAATTTCTTCTTTTCAGGATTTGAAAAAATATAGCCTTTATTTCGCTATACGTCAGCTACCCTGACTTGTTTACACTACATTATTAAAGACCTCGAGTTTCGTAAAAAACATCGGGGTCTTTTTTTGCCCCCTCTAATTTCAACATTCCTGTCAACTTGATGTTATCTTTGTTATTGAACCGAATTGAATGGCATATACATCGTTAGAGGAATGTCTTCTTGATTTAGAGCGAAATGGCCAACTCATTCGAATCACCGAAGAAGTTGATCCGAATTTGGAAATGGCTACTATTCATCACCGTGTGTATGAGGCGAATGGTCCTGCCCTCTTATTTGAACGTGTTAAAGGATCTCGGTTTCGTACAGCCTCCAATATTTTCGGAACCTTAGATCGAAGCAAGTTTATTTTCAGGAATACCCTTCATCATGTTCAAAACCTCATTCAGTTAAAGAATGATCCGATTCGTGCATTAAAACATCCCATTAAAAATTTTACATCTGCTATAGCTGCTTTAGGTGCTATCCCCTACAAAAATCCGTTGTCTAAACCTGTATTATTCGAAGAAATTTCCATTCAGGATATTCCACAGATTATTCATTGGCCAAATGATGGCGGTGCATTTGTGACACTACCTCAGGTGTATACGGAAGACATTGATTCTCCTGGTATCATGAAATCCAATTTGGGGATGTATCGCATTCAGCTTTCGGGGAATGACTATATTCTCAATGAAGAAATTGGATTGCATTATCAATTGCATAGAGGTATTGGCGTTCATCAAACTAAAGCAAATAAAAAAGGTGTTCCTCTTAAGGTAAGTGTATTTGTAGGTGGCCCTCCATCCCATACAGTTTCAGCCGTTATGCCATTGCCAGAAGGAATGAGTGAAATGAGTTTTGCTGGTGTATTGGGTGGACATCGATTTAGGTATACGTATAGAGATGGATTTGCCATTAGTACAGATGCTGATTTTGTCATTACCGGTGAGGTCATACCTGGACACAATAAACCAGAAGGGCCGTTTGGTGATCATTTGGGGTATTATAGTTTAACCCATTCCTTTCCTGTGATGAAAGTGCATAAAGTATATGCACGAAAAAATGCCATATGGCCTTTCACGGTGGTTGGTCGTCCACCTCAAGAAGATACTAGTTTTGGACAGCTCATTCATGAAATAACCGGATCTGCTATTCCGAATGAAATCCCTGGCGTTAAAGAAATTCATGCAGTTGATGCGGCTGGCGTACATCCCCTTTTGTTGGCGATTGGAAGTGAGCGGTATACCCCCTATCAGCCAACAAAACAACCTGCAGAACTGCTAACCATTGCAAATCATATTTTAGGGACAGGGCAATTGAGTTTGGCTAAATTTTTATTCATCACAGCTGATGATAGTAATTTAATTAGCACACATCATGAAGCTGCATTTTTTCAATACATATTAGAACGATTGCATACTGATCGCGATATTCATTTCCACACCCATACTACGATGGACACGCTAGATTATTCTGGAACAGGATTGAATACTGGAAGTAAAGTTGTTTTTGCTGCGTATGGTGAACCGATAAGAACATTAAACACGGACTTACCTGATGCGTTGAAAAATGTATCTACGATTGTTGATGCTAAACTTATTATTCCTGGTGTTGTTGCGATACAGACAAAACAATACATTGATGCAGCTGAGACCAAAAAAGAATTGAAGGGTATTGAAGAACAGTTGTTAAATAATATCGATTCGTTTACTGGCACACCTCTATTTATTTGGTGTGATGACGCTTCATTCACGTCGCAGAATTTGCGAAATTTTTTATGGGTTGCTTTCACTCGATCAAATCCATCCCACGATATACATGGCATTCAATCCTTTTATGAAAATAAGCATTGGGGCTGTAAGGGTCCAATTGTTATTGATGCGCGCATCAAACCACATCATGCTCCGGCTGTAGAATTAGATCCTGCTGTGGTGAAGAAAACCGATCGATTGTTTGAGAAAGGTGGAAGTTTATATGGTATCTGTTAATTAGGTTGATTTGATACTCAATACATCTAATTTTTTATTTCTTTTTTTTTTCATCTGCCCAAAATTGCTGGTAAATCGCCCCTCTAATTACATCGTCTCGTTTATTTCCTTCGGGTTTAGTGAATGACATTTGACTCATAATAGTACCAACAATTTTTCGTTTAGGGTCTACCCAGAAATGAGTTCCTTCATAACCTCCACCTATCCATAGCCCGGCATCACCAGATTGATTAATTCGCATGGAATCACCACTAATCCATAGGTTATAGCCATTGTATCCGTAGGGATTATTCAATTGAGTGTGCGGTGAGTGAATGTCTTCAACCGTTTTTTTATTTAAAAATCTAACCCCATTAAGTCGACCATTATTCAATAGCATCCTTAAAAAGCTCATGTATCCTTTGGTGGTAGCAAGCATGCCCTCGCCTCCTAGGTATAGTTTATGTGTT
>CAJBBV010000077.1 GCA_903951405.1 uncultured bacterium | reverse complement strand
GGATCGTTTGCTCCGCTCAAAGAAATTTGCGATCTTGCTGACAAGTATGAAGCAATGGTCATGGTGGATGACTCGCATGCTGTTGGTTTCATTGGCACCACTCTAGAACTTTACATAGTTGAGGAGAGGAAAGAGGCTTCGACATTTTCATCGTTTTTTTCCAGAAAAGGGCAATATAAGTTTCGGTTATTTGTTCGGTTATTTGTTCACTTAAGTGCACTAGGAGTTTCAATACCTCATTACTTATTCTTGTAAATCCGTTCCTAGAATCAAGCAGTTTCAAACTAACTTTTTGAAAAACTATCTCCTCATGAGAAAATAGTAATTTTTTATTGCTTGCACAAAGAAAAAATGATGATACTTGACTGCAAAAGTAAGGATCACTGAGACTGAGATTAATGAAATCTTCGTTTTCCTTCAATCTTAAATGTGTTACATCACTCAAGAAATCAATGATTTTATTCCCCATGTTCACAATCGAATCGTTCGCTTTCCTCCTTTTGTGTTTAATTACTATAGTTCGATTCACTTGTTCAGTGTTATCCTTACTTCTAGAACTTGTCTTTGGGAATAAATTTGTGTTCAAATGGTGAAAATAGTCTTCGAAAGTATCTTCTAACACATTTGTAAAGTCGCACAGTGGTCTCCTGGTAATAATAAATTGGATAACTTTTTCCAAATAGGCTTTAAATAGATTCATGTCTTGAATATCAGATGTATTGAAATCTTCAAGTAACAGCGATTTGAAGTACTCATCACTTGCGTCCGAATTTGGTAAAATCTCGAAGTGGTATGTAGGGGTCAGTCGCGAACTTTGCCTTGTTGGCGTACATAGAATCATGATTATTGAATAAGTTTTGTTTGGTTGGTTAGTAATACAAAAATAAGAGTACAAAATAATCCGATAATTTCTCCATTTGGAGAAATTATCGGATCATTTTGTACTCTTCTTCCGTTTAGAAGAAGTTGCAAGAGTTTTAGTAGTAAAAACAAAACACTATTTGGTAAAAATATTTTTATTAACTACATATATTTATCGAAAGATCGATCATCAATTTCAGTGGTTTGGTAAAGTTCCTTTTCAGAACTTAATGATAGCATAACATAGAATGTCGGGTCATGTTCTCTGTTAACGTAGTACCTAGAATACTCTTTGTTATATTTTTTAGCTGGGTTTTGATTAAGCAAAATTGCTTTTTCCTCATTGAAAAAAGGAATCACGGCGATACGAGTAGGGCAAATATCTTGTGCTGCAACAAAATATTCCTTTTCAAGTGACCCGGTTTCCTCTACAACATCACTATTTTTGAACGCCGATTTATTCCCTTCTTTACAATTGAAAGTAGTTACTGAAACGAGTATACAATTCTTAATAGTATCATCTCCAATGAAATTTGCCGAGAAAAACGAATTTATTTTTCCGTAGTATCTTTTTATGGCTCCTGTTCTAGAACGTACCTGAAACTTGCACCAAGAGCTATATTCTGCTTTTTCGTTCCAACGCCTTGATTCAGTTGATGGAGATAAAAGAAAAGATTCACCTTGCTTTTGAAATGTAGGAGGTTGAGTTTCTCTATATTGAGATCCTCGACTACCAAAAACTATTCCATAAATTGTTGCAAATTTGGACCAAATTGGAGGGGAGTGCAGTATGTTTCTTGCGACTTTGAGCTCCTCTTCATCAAAAACAGAAACATTTTGAATAACGTGATCAAATATTTTTTTCCACTTCCAGGATCTCTTTACTTTTGAATATATTCGATAGAGGGGACTTGTTGCTCTTGAGTCTTCATCTTTGAACTTTCGTTGAACTTGGTATAAAACAGTATCCGCTAAGTACTCTATTTCATAATCGGTCAAAGAGGTTTTGGATGGGGTTTCTAGTTTGCCAAGTAAAAAAGGCCGATCGTTATAAATGAAACAATTGAATTCATGATGTAAAGACGCAGGTTTCTTGTTGAAAAATCTTTTCATCGTCCAAATTTCGTGGTTTATTTGCTTCCTAACGATTGACTTTCCAAAGGAGAGATGTCCACCAGGATTAATCCTAACTTTCCTTTTTTTCATTGTACACACCATCCTTTCTCCTCCGAATTCATTTACTCCCATTGGTGGTCCGAATAAACGTATAGAGTGAGGCAAATCAATCAATTGATGCATTTGAAAATAATTTTCCTTGGGCGGCATCATCCCTTCCCAGCAAGCCACCGACTCAATTGTACAGTTAAGAATAGAATCAACTGAGGTCTTTGGTATCACCAATGCGAGAAGTTGATTGATATCATTGGCGAACATGCGAAAGAGTACTTTGAAAGCCTCTGCAATATCAACAACATCAATGATAAAGTTCCAATAGCAGGACAACATTTTTAACTTCTGAATCATTTTCATTCCCTTGGGCTTTCGAAAATTTATTTTCCAATCGTCATTTAATCCTTGAGGAATAAGTGTGCAGTCTAACCAAGCTGAAACCTTTTCGATGCTTACTTTTGAAGCTGTATACTTACCTTCTTTACATCGAAAAGCACCTCCATCGTAAGGTTCATCATCCTTTAAATCTTCTTCATCTACTATCTCTTCCTCATCATCTACTATCTCTTCTCTCATACTGTCCGCTTCGTCTCCTTCGTCCTCTACATCTTCATCAATGATCTGTTTTCCGGTTTTGTTCTTCCCTGAAGAAGTTTTCCCCTTCCCTGAAGAAGAAGAGTCCTCTTTTTTCTTGCTGGAATCCTCATATTTACCAAGAATACATTGCGCCAACCTGGCAATAAATCCGGTAACTGCATGAACTAATGGCCATGTAAACTGTGTCTTAACATCCCCGTATGGTAGTCTAAAATAGTACCATAAACTTTGGATCCCATTCACATGTTTTTTTTTCTTCGCTTTATTATTCACGTTAAGAATAATGGCGTTTGCGGCATCTGCTAAATAGTTTTGATGTGAAACTCTTTCATAGGGACTTTGTTCTCGCAAATCGAGATGTCGATAAAAAAGGTAAACCTCGAAGAGATCTCTTATTTTCTCAAGACTGAAATCACCAGTATGATACCAGGAATATTTGTACCTACTTTGAGCATCCGTTAAATTTGATGGTAAAAGAAAATCAATCAAAGTTTCTTTAGTCTCTGGATTTCCGTCACAAGGTTGGCAAATACTGTCGATTTCCACCTGATTAGCCTTAAGCAATTGGTTTCTTTTCTTTTGGAAGGATGCATTGTTCGTACACTTAAATAGTTCATCCGAGACTTCAGTTAAAACTTTGTAACCATGAGGAGCAAAGAAGGTCTTCGAAATACTCTCAAAACCTTTTTCTTTATTCCAAAACACTTCTTGAGTTTTCCATTGATTTTTGTTTTTGTAGTTATAGAACCCGTTCGGGCAGCAGTACCCAGTCTGGCCAAAGAAACGTAACCAGTGAAGTTGCGGCAAATAGTTTCGATGACCATACAAAACACATTTTTTACCATTGTAAAGTCCTGTTACTCCACGGCATAGCGGACACCCAAACTTAGAATTTGCGGCTGATTGAAACCCAAATACCGGTTCCGCTGCCTTTGTATCCAAAATATGCAAAACTAATCGCGCTTGAATAAAGTATTTCTGACCATTCACAGTAAACTCTATACCAGTATGTAGTCTTAGAAGTTCTTCACATAAAAAGTCTGTTTTGAATTGACGCTCAACATCTGTATGTT
>CAJBBV010000076.1 GCA_903951405.1 uncultured bacterium | reverse complement strand
GGGTTGATCTTACAGCTGGTTATGAATACCAAGATTACCTAACCACCAACTATAATTTTTCTGATTTAACCTACGACAAGACAATTGTAAGCAGTCCGAATTTTGAGTTTGACAAACCACAATATCGGTTGAGTTCAAAACTAGCTCGATTGAATTTAAATATTTTCGACAAGTTCTTGCTTACCGGTTCAATAAGAGAAGACGGATCTTCTAAGTTTAATGTAGACAACCGCTTCGGTTTATTCCCTTCTGCTGCTGCAGCATGGAAAATCAACGAAGAATCCTTCTTAAAAGATTCTAAAGTGATTTCCGATTTGAAACTTAGAATTGGATATGGTGTAACAGGTCAGCAAGATGGTATCGGATATTATGATTATATCTCCTATTATAACCTAAGTACGAATACGGCTCAATATCAATTGGGTAATAATTTCTATCAAATGTTCCGCCCAGGTGGATATTACTTCAACCGTAGATGGGAACAAACCGCAACAAGCAATATTGCGTTGGACTTTGGATTGTTTGACGGAAGAATCGCTGGTACAATTGAATTGTATAAAAAAGAAACGAAAGACTTGTTGAACGAAATCAACCAGTCTGCAGGGACTAACTTCTCCAACAAAATTGTGGCTAACGTAGGTAGTATGGAAAATAAAGGGGTAGAATTAACCTTAAATTTCCAGCCAATTAAAAAACAAAATCTCGTTTGGGATGTTTCATTCAATGCAACCCTTAACCAAAATAGAATCACGAAACTTACCATTTCAGATGATCCAAACTATGCAGGAGCTCGTTTTGGAGGTATAGGTTTGGGTAGCACAATTTTGATCCATTCAGTTGGATACACCAGAGGTGCTTACTTTGTACATAAGCAAGTGTATGGTGAAGATGGAAAGCCTATTGATAACTTGTTCTCCGATTTGAACCGTGATGGTATCATCAATGAGCAAGATCTTTATCAATACAAAGGTGCTGATCCACGTATGTTCTTTGGCTTAAGTTCTAACTTGACTGTTGGAAAATGGAATGCTGGTTTTGTTGCCCGTTCAAACATTGGCAACTACTTATATAACGGGGTATCCTCTGGTGGTACCGTTAGAAATATTCTTAATCCAATTGGATTCATCAGCAATACATCAAGCGAATTATTGAGGACTGGCTTGAGCGGAAATGGTTCAAATTATTTCTTCTCAGACTATTATGTTCAAAATGCTTCGTTCCTCAGACTTGATAACCTTAGTATTGGATATAACGTTGGTAGAGTGTTCAAGAATAAAGCTAACCTCCGTTTAAGTGCAAATGCTCAAAATGTATTTGTTCTTACCCAATACAACGGACTTGATCCAGAAATCAATGGCGGTATAGATAATAATATTTATCCAAGGCCTAGGACTTTTGTATTAGGTGTTAACCTTGATTTTTAATTGATAACTGAACAAACAGATGAATATGAAAAAGACATACATAAACACCGTTATAGCCTTCTTGCTCTTTGGAGGATTAATGTTATCCTGCTCAAAGAAATTAGAAGTGTTGCCAGTCAATGATATTACCTCAGAGCAGGTATATAAAACGGCTGATGGATACAAGCAAGCCTTTTCTAAAGTATATGGAAGTTTCGCTACCACAGGTAACCAAGGTCCTGCTGGTAATGGAGATATCCAAGGAATGGATGAAGGGTTTTCTGATTTCCTTCGCTTGTTCTGGAAAGCACAAGAACTTAGTACAGACGAAGCCGTAGTAGCTTGGGGAGACCCAGGACTACCCGATTTTCATAAAATGAATTGGTCTTCTAGTAACCCTATGTTAACAGGGGTATACTACCGTTCATTTTATCAAATCACGTTGTGTAATGATTTTATCCGTCAAGCCTCAGATGAGAACCTTGCTGCTCGCGGCATAACAGGTACAGATGCAGAAGAAATCAAAAACTTCAAAACAGAAGCGCGCTTTTTAAGGGCTTTTCAATATTGGGCATTGATGGATCTTTTTGGCAATGTGCCATGGGTTACTGAGGAGAATGCATTGGGTTCCTTTACACCAAAGCAAGTGAAAGCTGCTGAATTGTTTGAATACATCAAATCAGAACTTACTACTATTGAACCATTGCTTCCTGCGGCAAGGCAAAATGAATATGGTAGAGCAGATCAAGCTGCGGCACAAGCGTTGCTTGCTCGACTTTTCTTGAATGCCAAAACCTATACTGGAGACGATCAATATCCACAAGCACTTTCCTATGCGAAAAAAGTTATTGATGCTGGCTATGACCTCATCGATGATTACAGAGATCTGATGTTGGCTGATAACCATACCAATACGAGTGAATTCATTTTGACAATCAACTATGACGGACTCAAAACCCAAAACTGGGGTGGTACAACCTTCCTTACGCACGCACCAGTAGGGGGTGATATGGTTGCTGCAAACTACGGAATTGATGGAGGATGGTTTGGTTTACGTACTACCAAAAACTTACCTGCATTGTTCCCAGACATTAACGGAACGGCAGATAAGCGTGCACAATTCTTTACCTCAGGACAAAATCTGGAAATCAACGACATCAGTAATTTTAAAGATGGTATTGCTGTTTCTAAATTCAAAAACGTAAAGAAAGATAATAGTCAGGGGTCAAGCACAGCTTGATAGTGCCCAACTAATATCTAACTGGATGGATACTATACGCGAAGTTGAGGAGCAAAAAGAAAAAGCTCTTCGTAAAAAAGTCGGTCTAGACGATTTTGACGAATACGTAGAAAATGATAAAGCAATAAATAAGAATTCCAATATTGATATAGTTGATGCCGAAATTGTAGAGGAGTAGACTTATGCCAGCTAATCCTTCGCTTTTCCCCCCATTGGGTAGCGGCAGCTCAAGTTCTGGTAGAGTAGTAATCCCCGCTTTGGATGAAGCTGGACTTCAAGACTTTTTCGATAAGTATAGAAACGCTCAAAAATATATAGTAGATCGCGTAAAAAGCGCTGCAGAAGCGAGTTCTTCAGCAGGTTCTTCGGTTAAAGAAGACAGGGTTTTGAAAGCGATGCTCGACACAAATATTTCC
>CAJBBV010000075.1 GCA_903951405.1 uncultured bacterium | reverse complement strand
GCTGATACATTAAATGCCATTGTTATTAATTTTTAGTGTTTAAAATTGCGTTTCTAAATCTTTCGATTCTTTGTTGTTTGATATCGTTTGTTGATACAAATTCATTAAATCCGTTTGGTTTTTGAATTGGGTCAGCCTTTGGTGTCTTTGTAAGTGCTTCTACTAATTCAGCTACTTGTGCAAATCCTTGTTTTACCTTTGCTTCTAATTCTGCTACCTTTTTATCAGATGCTTCTTTTGCTTCTTTCAATTCAGCAACTTGTGCTTCAAATGCTTCAGCATATTCTTTCATCTTCTTTTCGTAATCCTTTGCCATGTCAGCAGGTTGTTCTTCTTCAACTGCTTCTTCAGGCATTGTTTCCATTTCAGGAGCTTCCATTTCAACGATAATTCCATTCTCGTCTAATGAAACTTGTGTGCCATCTGCTAATGTGTACTCTCCCATAGGAACTGCAGTACCATCTGCGTATTTGCACTCGCCTCCAATTTCCAAAGCAGAAATTTCTACTTTAGTTCCGTCTGCTAGGTCATACTCTTTCATTTCAACCTTAGTTTCTACTTCAGGAGTAGGTTCACCTGCAGGAGGAGCGGCTAAATTCTCTTCAAATAAGCCTTTGATTTTTAATATCGCTTCTTGTGCGTTCATACTTTTTGCTTTATATAGTTAAAAAATTGATTGTTTATCACTTAACCTGAGATAAAATATTTTTTACCTCGTTTATTAATGCAGAAATTTGATTTACTTCCTTAGGTTTATAGTTAAACATTCCTTCTACTGAGAAGCCTTTTAACTTACCTGTCTTAACTTGCTCCTCCCATACTTGCTCGTTATTAACTACCATTGAACCAAACCATGTACCCCAAGGAGTGTCCTCAAAACCTTTCATTGGAGGTATGCCTCTTTTCTCATCACTTTGGAATGATTCAAATAAGGTTACATCCTCTAAGGTTAGTTCTCCGTTGTGCATCATGTTTACATTGCTTTGAAATCCTTTTCGGAAGTATTTCTGCATAATTTTGAGTATGGTATTTGCAGAAAATGCAACATAGTAATCGCCATAATGAATATCGCTACGGAAGATAGGAGTATCAGCCAACATAATAGGACCACTGATAATACGCATATCTTCGCTAACAATTTCAAACTTTTGTTTATTGTTAAAAGCATTCCAATTTTTTTGAATGGCAGGTCTATCTACCAATGCTATAAAATCAACCTGAGCATCATCCTGTAAATCTTCAGAGATGTCAAGCATGTATACAGGTAAATCTAAATTCATAATATTAAATAGTTTAATTGTTAATGTTTATCGTTTATCTAAAATTAGCCTTATTTTGGATTTCTCTTTCTCTTGATTGAGAATCAGTAATATCCCTTTCTACTACATAGGCACGAACTGATGTTCCACCTCCTGCACTTGCATATCTATCACTTTCATACTGCATAGCAGGTGCCATTCCTCCTCCCATATCAGGTAACGCACCTCCTCCTCCACCGCCTCCTGATGGAACTGATGGTGCTGAACCTCCGCCTGATGGTGGTGGTATATCAACAAAACCTGGTCCACTTGCTCCTCCTGCTACAGGTGGTGGTTGTATTGCCATAATGTTTTTAACATTCTTAATACCTGCTACAATAGCCGCTGCCGCCGCCGCAATACCTAATGGCACACCGACAATAGGAATTTTTGCTAATGAAGCAAACGCACTAGTAGCAGATTGATAAGTTTCAATAGTCGCTGCCGCAATCGCAGTAGCTTTACCTGCAACAGTATGTTCTCCTAATGCCTTAGATACATTTTTTAATGTATTGGCAACCTTAGTCATTTGTTCACTTCTAACCTCAGCCTCTTTCTTAGCTAATTCCTTTCTAGTTTCTCCTAATGCTTTATCGGTCTTAGTATATTCTTCTATAGTTATTTTGCCTTCATCATACTGCTTTTTGTTTAATGCAATGGCATCATCAGTATATTTTTTTCTCTCTTTAAAGGATAATGTTTCGTTACCTATTAATTCTTTAAGTCTATCCGCTTCCTTAACTGATGCCTCTTTGTCATATTTAGCTTCAATAGCCGCTATTTCAGTACCATGCTTTTCTTTTAATGCCGCAACTAATAAAGTTTTTTGTGTTTCGGTATAATCTGCATTGGCTAAAACTGCTTTAGTTTCTTTAACTAATTCCTCATCTAAAGTTCCTAGTTCCTTTTC
>CAJBBV010000074.1 GCA_903951405.1 uncultured bacterium | reverse complement strand
CACTTTTGCTAACAATACTGTGCCGGGTATTTTGGTTAATTCCGATGGACTAATCGACTTGCCCAAAATTGGGTCCATAGCTGTTGCAGGCAAAACCACTAAGGCATTAAGCACTGAAATAAAAGAGAAAGTGTTGCCTTATTTAAAAGATCCACTGGTTACGGTGCGACTCATGAACAACCGCATCACGGTGTTGGGTGAAGTGAGCAGGCCGGGTACCATTAACATACCGAATGAGCGCATCACGTTGCTCGAGGGATTGGGCTGGGCAGGAGACCTTACTCCCTATGGCAATAGAATGAATGTATTGGTTATTAGAGACAGCTCTGGATTACAGAAGGTACAGCGCTTGAACTTGAATGATAATTCCGTTTTCAACTCGCCCTTTTTTTACCTGCAACCCAACGACGTAGTGTATGTTGAACCCGGAAAATCACGTAGCATCGCCAGTTCTAACTTGCCATTGCTATTGCCTTCCATCATCAGCGGCCTATCGTTTTTAGTGCTGCTCATGAACCAGTTGCTTTAGATGTTCTGGTTGTCGGTGATCGGCTAACAACCCCCAACCCCCAAACCCCAACTCACAACCCCCAACCCACAACTCCCAACTCAATATGGACCAAGACTTCAACATCCAAGAAAAAGAAACCAACATCATTGATGACATTCGGCAAAAGTATTATCCCTACTGGCCGATTTTTGTATTAACGATTCTTATCTCGCTGTTTGCTGCATACATGTATTTGAGGTACACACAACCTACCTATAGGGTTACCGGAAAACTTTTAGTGAAGGATGAAAAGAAGGGGGTAGATGCGTCTAAAGTATTGGATGCACTGAATGTATTTGGCGAGAAAAAAATTGTGGAGAATGAAATAGACATCATCAAGTCTTGGCCCATCATGGAATCAGTAGTAAAAGACCTTCACCTCTATACAACCGTTTACCACAATGGCAATATCCGCACGGATGAAGTGTACGGCAAAGGGTCTCCTGTTTCATTCAAATCACTAAGCATCGATAGCATAACGCCCATAAAAGAATTAATTCCATTTACGCTTTTATCTACTGAAGCTTGCATTGAAATACAGAGCAAACGCTATAAGGATCGCGACATCATTACACTCGGAGAGGGCAACCGATTTCAATTAATATGTAATAATGCATTCATCAAGAAGAGAACAAAGAAGGATGATTATTTCCTGCGCATCAGTTCAGTAGAGCGAATAGCACAAGGCATCGTCAAAGAATTGGATATTGCCTCCACCTCCAAGCAGTCTACAGTGATTGAGTTAAAACTGGAAACCGCTGTGCCGCAAAAAGGGGAAGACATCATCAATACCTTATTTCATAATTACCAGCAGGCATCTTTAAAAGACAAGAATCAAGTAGCCGGCATCACGTTGGATTTTGTGGAGAACCGATTGGCATTGATTACCCGCGATTTGGATAGCGTAGAATCCAATATTGAGCAGTTCAAAACCAAGGAAGGTATTGTAGACATCAGTGCACAATCTGCGCTGTTTTTGGAAACGGTAAAAGAGAGCGATGAAAAAATCAGTCAGCTCAACATACAATTGTCTGTCCTCAAAGATGTAGAGAACTATATATACGGAAAAGGACCAAACCCCGGAACCGTGCCCTCCTTGTTGGGCGTGAGCGATCCCACCTTGGTGCAGTTGTTGGGCAAGTTATACGATGCTGAAATGCAGTATGCCAAGTTCGAAAAGGTGAGTGGCGATAGAAGCGATGTGTTGGAGCAGTTGAGAACTGAGATTAGCCGATTGAAGCCTGCCATTGCCGAGAACTTAAAGAACATTCGAAATAATCTCACTACTTCAAAAGAAAACCTGCAGGCCGATTTAAATCGTACAACGAAAATACTCAAGGGGGTACCTCAGAAAGAAAGGGCATTAGTTGAAATCAGTCGACAACAAGCCATCAAAAACAATATCTATACTTTCCTGCTTCAGAAGAGAGAAGAGACAGCTTTGTCATATGCTTCAGCCGTTTCGGATAGCAGATTAATAGAAGGCGGACGTTCTACATCGCTTCCTGTTAAGCCGGTCAATAATGTAATATGGTTAGTTGGTTTGGCAGTTGGACTTGTGGCGGCGATATTTTTTGTGGTGCTTAAAGAAACCTATAATAGTAAAGTATTATTTCGGAGGGAGTTGGAAGAAAAGACCAATGCGCCGGTGATTGGGGAGTTGGTGGAGGGAGAGCCGAACAAGGGCCCGTTGGTGATAACCAATGGGGGAAGAACATTG
>CAJBBV010000073.1 GCA_903951405.1 uncultured bacterium | reverse complement strand
GCTCATTATTTTATACGTATAAACTTTAACCATGTCTAAAAAAGTAGTTACTCTAGGGGAAATCATGCTTCGCTTATCTACTCCCGATTACAAGCGTTTTGTACAAGCCGATACATTTGATATAACCTATGGCGGTGGCGAAGCCAATGTTGCAGCTGCACTTTGTAATTATGGACTTCAAGGTACATTTGTTACGAAAGTTCCTAATAACCCTATTGGACAATCAGCTATCAATCATTTGAGAAGATATGGTGTCGATACACAATTCATTGCGCGTGGGGGTGATCGTTTGGGTATATATTTTTTAGAAACAGGAGCTTCTATGAGGGCATCACAAGTAGTGTATGATAGAGCAGGAGCTTCAATTGCTGATGTGAGCGCTGCAGAATTTGATTTTGATAAAATTTTTGATGGAGCATCATGGTTTCATACGACAGGTATTACTCCTGCCTTAAGTGATAAAGCAGCTGATCTAACCGAGGCTGCATTGATTGCCGCTAAATCAAAGGGAATCACTACCAGTATCGACCTTAATTATCGTAAAAAATTATGGAGTAAAGAGAAAGCTAGGGAAGTGATGACTAGGCTCTGTCAACACGTTGATGTGTGTATAGGTAATGAAGAAGATGCGGATACCACATTAGGCTTCAAAGCAAAAGATACCGATGTTACAAAAGGCGAATTGGATTTAGATGGTTACAAAGATGTGTTTGAACGAATGAAAGAAAAATTCGGCTTTAAATTTATAGCATCCTCTTTAAGAGAAAGTCATAGTGCAAGTGATAATGGTTGGAGTGCATTAGTGTATGACGGCAACGAGTTCTATCATACAAAAAAATATGATGTTCGTATAGTAGACAGGGTTGGTAGTGGAGATAGCTTTGCTAGCGGCTTAATCTATGGATTGGTGACTGGCATGCCTATGCCAGAGGCGGCTGAGTTTGGCGTTGCTGCTAGTGCCATCAAGCATACAATTCCAGGCGACCTTAATCACGCTACGCTTAGTGAAGTAAAGGATTTGATGAAAGGAGATGGCAGTGGTAGAGTACAACGTTAATTTATAGAATATGATCATAGATTCAATTAAAAACGCATATCGGTATTTTTCAATTCATCCATTGTTCGAAAAAGCCTTTGAGCATATTGCACAAACAGACCTTGAGTCGCTCGAAGTAACTCGATATGATTTACAAGGAGATAACCTCAAGGTTATTGTTTCAAATAAAGTGGGTATGACCAAAGCTGAATCCCTTAGCAAGTTTGAATGCCACAATAAATATATTGATATACAATTTTGTGTTAGTGGAAATGAACAATATGGTTGGAAATCAAGGGAGACCTGCACAAGTGAGAAGCTCCCTTATGATGCTGAAAAAGATGTTCTCTTTTATACTGATCAACCGGATATGTTTTTTGAATTAGCTGCAGGGCAGTTTGTTATTTTTTTTCCAACTGATGTACATGCACCAATGATTGGTGATGGAGAAATAAAGAAAATGGTTTTCAAAATCAAAGCATAAATAATGAGTAAGATTTCAAAAGTCACTGACGCGATTGTTCAACAAGGCATTCTTCCACTGTATTTTAATCCGGATGAATTGGTAAGTGTTGAGATATTAAGGGCTGTATACAAAGCAGGTATTAGGGCAGTAGAGTATACCAACAGAGGAGAAGCTGCGCTTAGCAACTTCAAAGCCATGGTGACCGTTCAACGGCAAGAGATGCCAGATATGTTGTTGGGTGTAGGTACTATCAAAAATGTTAAGCAGGCAGAAGAATATATACTTGCAGGGGCAGATTTTTTAGTGAGTCCTGGATTTGTGCATGAAGTAGCAACTTATGCTTTAGCAAATGATATCTTTTATGCACCTGGTTGTATGACTCCATCAGAAATTATCGCTGCTGAGAATGCGGGAATTCGATTTATTAAGTTATTCCCTGGAAACATATTAGGCGTAGAGTTTTTGAGTAGTATCAAAGAAATTTTCCCGAAATTATTATTCATGCCTACAGGGGGTGTTGATACTTCTCAAGAGAGTATATCGGCATGGTTTGCCGCAGGCGTTTGTGCTGTTGGGATGGGAAGCAAATTGATTAGCAAGAAGCTCATGGAACAAAAAGATTATCAAAGCATAGAAGTTTTTACGAGAGATGTGCTTGAATTAATAAAGACCATTAAAAAATGAGAATGAAGCATAGTCGGCTGTCCTCCATTTCTTTTTTAATAATATTAAGCGTGTTGGCTATGAATTCAGTAGATGCACAATATACACTTCTATACCCTCATAAAATCCCGAATTACATTGAAGCTCCTGATAAAGAATCAGAGTCTATGTACGGTGAGATAGCTATTATTTCTAATGTTTCGATTCCGCGCTACCAATTTTTTAGTGCTGTCGGAGATGGAGAAAAACCATGTGTAGTTATTTGTCCAGGTGGCGGCTATGGTATTCTTGCTGCTGCACATGAAGGGATAGATGTTGCTAAATACTTTAATAGCATTGGTGTTCATGCTCTTGTATTGAAATACAGAATTCCATCAGATGAACATCAAACCAATAAAATGTTTGTGCCATTGCAGGACGTGCAGCAAGCTATGTATTTGGTTAGGAAAAATGCAAAAAAGTGGCAAGTTGATGCGAATAAAGTTGGGGTGATGGGATTCTCTGCTGGGGGACATTTGGCCTCCACACTTGCTACACATTATGATGAACGAAAAATTGTAAGGGGAAAGTCAATCTCTTTTAGACCAGACTTTCAATTGCTAATCTATCCAGTTATTTCATTTGGTTCATTTGGACATAAAGGTTCTCGGGACAATTTATTGAGTCCAGATACTACCGCTTCGAATATTGCTTATTTTTCTAGTGAGCTGCATGTCGATAAAAATACTCCACCTGCTTTTTTAGTGCATGCAAAAGATGACGATGCGGTCCCCATTGAGAATTCTCTTGTCTTTTCTTCTAAATTGAAAGAGTATGGAGTTGAAGCTACACTGATTACTTATGAACATGGTGGTCATGGGTTCGGCATGAACAACAGTACAAGTGATGTGAAATGGACAGATGCCTTATTCCTTTGGTTTAAAAAACAAGGTATTTTATAATCGGATTGTAGCCTAGTATTTAAAGGGTTTTCCGCCTGCCATTACTTCCTGTGTTTTTTCATCAAATGTTACTTTCTGGCCAGTTCGTGCAGCAGCATTCGTCATGATGGTTGCAATAGAATGACTGTATCCTGCTTCAACAGGTGCATTGGTTTGTTTTCTGCTTCGGATACATTCCATCCAATTCCTTACATGAGTTGAAGTCAATATATCACCACCAGTATTAGCACCTGATTCGACTTTAATCTCAAATTCAGTAAGATTGACTTCGGGAAGTAAGTTAGCCTTCATTTTCATTTGTGCAGCAGCCTTTTCACTTAATCCGCCTTTTGATGAAACTTTATTGGTGATGAGGTTTAGCTCGCCTCCATTGCTATAATATATTTCACTTGGATCCTCAACTCCATTATGCATACGAGAGGTGAATACAACTTGAAATCCTTTTGTTAAATCATCAGTTGGACCATAATCAAATACCGATGTGATGGTGTCCCAATTTTTTCTTCCATCTTTCCATTGATAGATACCACCATTGGCAACTACACTTCTTGGGTGGTTCATTTCACTAAACCAGTTTACTGTATCGATTTGGTGACTCATCCATTGACCAGATAACCCAGATGAATATGGCCAGAAGAGTCTGTACTCAAGGTATTTGCGGGGGTCAAAATTTTCATAAGGTCTATTCATTAAATAGCGTTTCCAGTCAAGATCTTTTTCTTGGCATTTTGCTACTAATGCTTCTCTTCTCCAACGGCCAGGTTGATTTACATTCCAAGCTAATTCTACCATGGTAATGTCACCGAACTGACCTGATTGAATGTATTTTGCTGCAGCCTGATAGTTTGGCCCTGATCTGCGTTGAGACCCGACTTGTATTATTCGATCAGATGCTTTTGCTGCTTTTAGGGCGGCTCTATTGTCCTCCATCGTTTCAGCAAAAGGCTTTTCTACATAGATGTCTTTGTTTGCTTTAAGGGCTTCAATTGTATGTAGTGCATGCTGAAAATCTGCTGTAGAAATGAAAACGGCATCAATATCTTTTAATGAATATAATTCTTCATTGTTTTTGCATCCGATGATATCGTGCTCCATTTTTGATTTAAGGTATTCTACTCCTTCTTCTCTTCGAACCTTCCATATATCCGATACGGCAACAATATCAAAGTTTAATTCTTTGTAGTGGTTCATGAATGCAGGTATATGAGAACTGCGATGCCTGTCAGAGAACCCGATGACGCCAACCCTAACCCTGTCATTTGCGCCAATGATATTTCCGTATGACTTAGCTGTCCAACTCATGGAGGCTAATGCGGTAGCTGCAGTGGCTTTAGCTGATTGTTTTATGAAGGCTCTACGATGTGTCATTTTATTATTTTAAATGAATGATATTTCGAAAAATATAAATTGCGATTATTATCTACAATGCAGGATGAAAAGTATACGTTTATAAATATAGAGGTAATTAAAGTTCTTTTATTTTTATACTTCGGAATGAAACTTTAGTACCATGTTCCTGAAGCAGGATCCTACCCTTAGGGGCCATGCCGAAATTTTCCCACTTTGCATATTTGCTTCTTGCTACTAATGCAAAAAATATAGGACTACCACGCGTGTATTCAACCATTTTATAGCCATTAAGCCAATGTATAACGTTGCCATTAGGGTATACAATGATTCTGCCTCTGTTCCATTCTCCAATTGGCAATCGATCTCTTCTGCTTGCATTCATGTCGAGCATATTTGCTGCCGGAATGAGGTCATAGAGTGAGGCCATAGTCCTATTGCCTACTACGCCAAGTTTGCCATCAGGGTGTTTGTCGTCATCAAGTATTTGGTATTCAAGTCCAATGGCTGAGCCTACATTATTTTCTTTTTCTGTTACAAAGTATTTTACGCCAGAATTAGCGGTATCTGAAATTTTAAATTCAAATTGTAAGTCAAATGCACCGAATTCTTTTTCTGTTACGATGTCTCCTCCCGCTGCTGATTCTGCTCCAAGTTTGCTTTGTACAGTAAGTTCTCCATTCTCTATTTTCCATACTTCTTGTGGGAACTTATCTTTGTAGGCACCTCTCCATCCATTTGATGTTTTTCCATCCCATAACAGGGTATATCCATTCTTCATTTCAACTGCTGAGATATCATTTGGTACAAGGTTCGCAATAAAAAGGGCATCTGCCGGTGATGGTTTAATGTCTTGAGTTTGTATTCTTATGTTTTTCCAGTGAATTGTTTTTCCTTCATCTTTTTTATCACCCACAGAATGAACTTGTAGGGCTATAAATCCTTTAGCAGTAAGGTTGTCGATAACGGAAGCGCAGGCCACACCATTGACCCATGTTCTAATGCTATTGCCAATACATTCAATGCGGTAATGATTCCATTCAGTAGGTTTAAAAGCTTTTTTAGCTGCTTCATTGTATTCAAGTGGATAGAGCCATCCTCTTCTTCCTTCGTCATATATGCCACCACTCCATGCTCGTGCCGAAGGGTCTATTTCCATCTGGTATCCGAATACTCTTCCGTTCTCTGTTGTGGAAGTCTCGCTACGGAACTGAATACCTGAATTCATGTCGGAATTTAATTTCAAATCCACTTCTAGTATGAAGTCGCCATATATTTTTTCCGTAGCTAGAAATGAATTTGGTTCTCCATAAACTGTTGTGCCAACTATTTCTCCATGAGCAACATGGTATTTTGCATGTCCATTCAATTGTTTGAATCCGGTCAAATCCTTCCCATTAAACAACGAAACCCATTTGATCTCAGTTTCTTGTGCTTTAGCAATCTGTATAGATAGAATAAAAATGCATGCTATCAGTTTTTTCATGTTGATGGTATAGCTATGTTTAAAAGTTAATAATGGTCTATTCTCTAAGCTATAGATAAAACAAGCGTCCTCCAAAAAAACCATCAATTAATTAATGCTTACAAGCTTCTTAAAATGCCAAGTTGTAGGCCCCTAATTTCTGCGAGTCCTCTAAGTCGACCTATACACGAATAGCCGGGATTGGTAACCTTTTTTAGATCGTCAATCATTTGGTGTCCATGATCGGGTCTAAATGAAATTTGGTTTGGCACTTTTTGTTGTATAATGAGAAGTTCCTTTAATACAGAGTACATGTCATTATCACCGCCAAGGTGGTCGTCTTCAAAGAAGTTTCCTTCTGCATCTTTCTTTACATTTCGTAGGTGAGTGAAGTGTATGCGAGATCCTAATTTTTTAACCATTTCTGGAAGGTTGTTATTAGGGTTTGCTCCCAATGATCCCGTGCAGAAGCAAATGCCGTTGCTTTTATTTGGCACAGCGTTGATGATGTATTCTAAGTCTTCTATGTTCTTAACAATTCTCGGCAATCCTAAAATATCGCAAGGCGGATCATCGGGATGGATGGCTAAGTCAAGGTTTAGCTCATCGCACAAGGGCGTGATTTGTTGAAGAAAGTAAACAAGATTATTTCGTAAGTCTTCTTGTTTGATATTGTCATAGCGGGATAATTTTTCCCGCATACTTTCTATCGTTATTTTCTTTTCACCTGGAATGCCGAACATCACAACGCCAGCAAGTTGATTGAGCTCTTCTTGGGTATACTGTTTGAATTTAACTTCGGCCTGCTGTACGATTTCGTTTGAATAGGATTGCTTAGCATCTTTACGTTGAAGTATGAATATGTCAAACACAGCTAAGTCAATCCAATTGAAGTACAAGGCCTTAGAACCATCCGCCATGGTATAATCCAATTGGGTTCTGGTCCAATCATTTACTGGCATGAAATTATATGTGATGACACGTAAACCTGCTTTAGCAAGATTGCGAAGTGACTCTTTGTATTTTTCAATCCAATTGGTGTAGGCTCCTGTTTTAGTTTTGATTTCTTCATGGATGGTTACACTTTCCACTACATCCCATGTAAGGCCATATGACTCGATCAGATTTTTTCGTTCAAGGATATCTTCATAAGTCCATACTTCTCCATGAGGAACTTGATGCAGTGCGGTTACAATGCCAACTGCGCCAGTTTGTCTTATGTCTTGAAGTGTAACAGGGTCATCTGGCCCAAACCATCTCCATGTTTGTCTAAGTTCTTTCATTTTATTCTGTTATGGTATGTATAATTCATAGCACCTTGATTAACCAATTAGATTAGAGCCATGTAGGTGCAAAGTTATCATCTTTGTCTACGTAAAGTTGAATAATTTTTTAACGAAAACGTTATCGAAATCGGGTGGATAAAGTATACTGAATTTTCCTCTTTAATTCAATTATAGATAAATGATAAAGCTTAACTTGATAGCCTTAAAATTAGGTAACCTAAAAGTCTGTAAGGCGATATAGTTGGTTGATAAAAACGCTATCATGAGTAGAAAATTGTCACATTATAGATGGAGTGTTGTTTCACTTTTGTTCTTTGCAACTACTATTAATTACATAGATCGAAATGTAATTGGAATTCTTAAGCCTACTTTAGAACAAGAATTTGGATGGACGGAAAATGATTACAGTAGAATTGTTATGGCATTTACAGCATCTTACGCCTTTGGGTTGCTTGCCTTTGGCAGGTTTATAGATAAAATTGGTTCAAAACTAGGATATACTATAGTAATCATTTTCTGGAGTGTCGCAGCTATTTTACATGCTGGTGTACGCTCAACACTTGGTTTTTTGGGTGTTAGAGCGCTCTTGGGTTTGGGTGAATCAGGAAATTTTCCTGCTGCCTTGAAAGCTATCGCAGAATGGTTCCCTAAGCGGGATCGTGCATTGGCTACTGGAATCTTCAATTCTGGAGCCAATATCGGAGCTATGATTGTGCCCATTGTTGTACCACTTTTGTTAGCTGCTTTTGGTTGGCAAATGGCTTTTGTCGTAACAGGGGCATTAGGATTTGTATGGCTTGTATTTTGGATTATTTTATATGAAATTCCCTCACGGCATAAAAAAGTGAGTGAAGCGGAAGTAGAGTATATCAATTCAGATGCTCCAGCTAATGAGGTCATGGTTATTGAACCCCCATTAAAGTGGGCTAGCTTATTCTCACGCAAACAAACTTGGGTGTTTATTATCGGAAAATTCATGACAGATCCTGTTTGGGCTTTCTTCTTGTTTTGGCTCCCGTCTTATTTTTCAACCAAATACAATTTAAGCTTAACTAAACCAAGTATACCCTTGGTTGTAGTATATACCATGACAACGATTGGAAGTATTGGGGGAGGTTGGTTTTCATCTTGGATGATTAGAAAAGGATTCCCAATTTATAGGGCACGAAAAACAGCACTTTTTGTTTTTGCACTCGCGGTGGTGCCTATATTTTTAATTAAGTATGCACCAAATATCTGGGTTGTTGTAGGGTTTATAAGTGTTGCTGCCGCAGCACACCAAGCGTGGAGTGCAAATATTTATTCTGTGGCAACGGATATGTTTAAAAACAAAGATGTTAGTTCAGTGATTGGCATTGGCGGCATGGCCGGTGCAGTAGGAGGGATACTATTTCCTTTATTCATTGGGAATATTCTTGAAGCTGCAAAATCAGCAGGAGATATTACCATTGGGTATAATTTGATTTTTGGAATATGCAGCTGCGCTTATTTGGTGGCTTGGATTTTAATCCATTTTATTAATCCAAAAATGTCACCAGCTAAGGGGTAAAATCAAGATTTATTAGCCTTTGTATTGATCTTAAGTAGATTTGCTTCAGTATATTTATGGGCAATGGTATAAATAACTAGTGAATATGATTCAAAATGTAATGTGCACGTATGAAAAACAGTAGGAGAAAGTTTATTGGACAGAGTGCGAAAGCTGTAGCTGCCTTTTCCATTTTACCACGTTTCGTATTAGGTGGGCAAGGGTATACGGCTCCAAGTGATATGATAAATCTTGGATTTATTGGAACGGGTAAGCAAGGCCGTGGATTGTTGTATAACTTTTATGATAAAGCTAATATTGTTGCTGGAGCTGATGTAGATATAAATAAGCTACATTATTTTCATTCCATTGCGGCTGACTTATATTCCACTCAGCGAAAAGAGAAATCGGGAAGCAGTTTCAAGGCCTTTACAGCATATGATGATTATCAAGAGCTTCTTACAAGAAAGGATATCGATGCCGTTGTTATTGCTACGCCAGACCATTGGCATGCGATGCAAGCTATTCACACTGCAAATGCCGGAAAGCATGTGTATTGTGAAAAGCCTTTAGCTCATACGATTCAAGAAGGGCGTGCTATGGTTAAAGCGGCGCGTAAAAACAAAATTGTTTTTCAGACAGGAAGTATGCAGCGATCTAGAGAAGATTTTCGCCATGCATGTGAATTAGTTCGAAATGGGTACTTAGGTGCGGTGAAGGAAATTATTGTTAGTGTAGGGGATAAAGCAATTCCGTATAATCTCCCTGAAAAGCCAGTGAGGCCAGGATTAAACTGGGATGCCTGGGTTGGCCCAGCTCCTTATAATCCTTTTAATCCTGATTTAGCACCTCCAGTTGAGCAAGATGTATATCCTAATTGGAGAGCATATAAGGAATATGGGGGAGGACCAATTTGTGATTGGGGCGCACATATGTTTGATATTGCGCAATGGGCGATGGGAATGGATAATTCCGGTCCTGTAAAATTAATTCCACCAACAGATCATGGATCTAAGGGACTTCAGCTTATTTATGAGAATGGAACGATTATGCGTCATGAAGACTTCGGGCGTGGAGCAGCAGTTCGATTCATTGGTGAAAAAGGCAGGATTGATATTAGTCGAGAATTTTTTGATAGTAATCCAGCAAACATATCTACAGCCATATTGAAACAAGGAGAAGCAAAATTGTACGACTCTGCGGATCATTATCTTAATTGGTTGTCTTGTATTAAAGATGGCTCATTGCCAATTTGTGATGTTGAAACTGGTCATCGTACCAGCACTGTGTGTAACTTGGCAAACATTGCCTACTGGTTAGAAAGGCCTTTAGATTGGGATCCTAAAAAAGAAGTATTTAGAAATGATGCTGAAGCCAATAATTTGACAAAACCGATGTTTAGAGAGGGATGGGTTCTTCCTAGCTAGGCATTATGTGAAAATGGATTAAGGAATAGGTTACTTAAAATTGTGATGTAAATTATGGAAGGAAATAATAATAAGAGTATTAACATGATCCAACTTGCTAAAGAGTTGGGTCTTTCTATCTCCACTGTATCAAAAGCACTTGGAGATAGTCATGAGATTAGCGCGTCAACTAAGAAGCGTGTATTTGAATTAGCCGCTAAATATAATTATAAGCCTAATCCTTTTGCTAGTAATCTTCGAAAGAAAAAAGGAACTCAGATTGCTGTAATCATTCCTGAGATCGTAAATCATTTTTTTGCATTAGCCGTTGATGGTATTGGAAGTGTTACAATGGAGAAAGATTACGATACGTTAATTTATTTGTCCAATGAAAATCCTGAACGAGAGAGAGCGATTCTTTCTCATCTAGAGAATGGGATGATCTCGGGCATTATCATTTCAGTGTGTTCGGGCAGGGCTGGGTATACTCATTTTCAGGAGTTTTATGAGCGAACTAAACTTCCGATTGTCTTTTTTGATCGCGTTCCGGATTTACTTCAGTTCCCCAAAGTGATTACCGATAATTACCAGAGTTCATTTGATGGCACCATGCGATTACTTAAATCTGGTTCAAAAAATCCATTGTTTGTCTCTCCTGAAGAGCCATTGTATACATCGTTGGAAAGACGACGTGGATTCCAGGATGCGATACGAAAATTTAATTTGAAATTCAGGGAGGATATGTTGCTTGAATTGGGAGAAGATGCCGGTGTTAATTATATGGTCATTAAAAAAATATTATCTTCTAAAAAACCACCTGATGCGATCTTCGCTTCTACAGAAAGAAACGTTATTACATCATATCAGGTCTGTAAGGACTTGAAAATTAAAATCCCACAAAAAATTAAAATTTTAGCGTTTTCGAATTTAAGAACAGCAACACTTCTCAATCCCTCTCTTTCAACCATTTCACAGCCTGCTTTTGAAATGGGTAAGGAGGCGGCAAGTTTGTTGTTGAAAATGATTGAGCGAAAATCATACGCAGCAGCTAATGATGTTATTGTTCTAGCGAATGAGATGACTATTAGAGATTCAATATAATCCTGATTATTTTTAGAAGGCCTTACATAAATAAAATATAGTCCGATGCTTTTTTTCATCTTGAATTCTTACATTTAGCATATTAAGTGGTTATTATGGAGTCGAAACAAAATGGGTTTATCAACGAACGTTTTTTATTGAATTCAGATCTTGCTGAACGATTGTATCATGACTTTGCTGCCAATAAACCCATCATTGATTACCATTCTCATCTTTCTCCTTTTCAGATTGCTACGGACCATCGATTTGAAAATATGACTAGATTATGGTTGGGGGATGATCATTATAAATGGAGGGCTATGAGGTCGTTAGGAATTGGAGAGGATTATATTACGGGAAGTAGAACAGATGAAGAAAAATTTCATGCTTGGGCAAGAACAGTCCCACAAACTATTCGAAATCCCCTCTTTCATTGGACTCACCTTGAATTGAAAAATTCTTTTGGTATTACCGACTACCTAAACGTGAAAACGGCCAGTAGCATTTACGCTCAGTGCAACGAATTGCTTTCTGATGATGCACACTCGTCTAGAAAGCTTATGGAGAAATACAATGTAGTCTATCAGTGTTCAACTGATGATCCAATAGATGATCTTGCGTATCACAAAGAAGTTGCAGGAGACGATGGATGTACTTTTGCATTTGCGCCAAGCTTCAGGCCAGACAAGTCTTTTGCGATTACCGACCGAGTGAATTTTATAAATTATGTGGGTAAGCTATCGGCGGCATCTGGTGTAATTATTAATACTATTGAAGATTTGTTAGTTGCACTACAGGCAAGAGTTGATTATTTTGCTTCTGTAGGGTGTAAGATTTCTGATCATGGGTTGACACAGATTCCAATCAAAACTGAATTTACTTCTGAGTTGGCTATTGAATTCAAACAATTCATGTCGACTAAAGGAGTAAAGCCATTTTCAAATCCTGATGCGTTTGTTTTTCATGTGCTTTATTCACTTTGTACAATGTATCATCAAAAGGGGTGGGTTCAGCAATTTCATCTTGGTGCAATACGAAATAACAATTCTAGGCTTAGTACTAAAGTGGGAGTAGATGCTGGATTAGATTCCATTGGTGATTATTCCCATACTGAACGTTTGTCTGCACTGTTAAATACATTAGATCAAACTGATCAGTTGGCTAAAACTATTTTGTATAATGTCAATCCTGCAGATAATGCCTCATTTGCTACTATGACTGGAAACTTTAACGACGGTTCAGTTAAGGGTAAGGTTCAATATGGTGCTGCCTGGTGGTTTCTAGATCAAAAAAATGGAATTGAACAGCATCTTGATATTTTATCAGACACCTGCTTACTATCAAACTTCGTTGGAATGTTAACAGATAGCAGAAGTCTATTGTCTTATTCCCGCCATGAATATTTTAGAAGGATATTGTGCAATATGCTTGCTAATGACATGATTAAGGGGCTCATCCCTAATGATGAACGATGGATTGGTGAGCTAATTGAAAATGTTTCTTATGGCAATGCAAAAGAATATTTCAATGTATAGCATTAGTAAATAATTTATCCCCTTAAATGATATCCTTTTGGCTTGGTAAAGGCTCTTAAGCCAGCATG
>CAJBBV010000072.1 GCA_903951405.1 uncultured bacterium | reverse complement strand
ACTGAACCAATAATATAATGTGTATCATGTGGATGATTAATCCAATCACGAATGGCTTCGTTTGTTGCATCCTTAAGTGTTTTACTACCACTTGTTGCTGGTACCACCGTAGCACCTAACATCTTCATTCTCGCAACATTGGGTGCTTGGCGAACAATATCCTTCTCCCCCATGTACACAATGCATTCGAGACCCTTTAACGCACAAACTGTTGCTGTAGCAACTCCATGCTGGCCTGCACCTGTTTCAGCAATAATTCTTTTTTTACCCAGACGTTGTGCTAGAATAATCTGTCCTATGGTGTTGTTTATCTTATGTGCACCTGTATGACATAAGTCTTCTCGTTTCAAATAAATGGGAGAATTGAATCGTTCACTAAGGCGCTCTGCCAGAAACAAGGGTGTTGGCCTTCCTACATAATCCTTCAATAATGCATGGTATTCTGCTTGAAATAGAGGGTCATTATAAATAGAAAGATATTGAGATCTTAGCTCCTCTACATTTTGGTAAAGCATCTCAGGAATATAGGCTCCCCCAAATTCTCCATAATAGCCTTGCTCGTCCGGTCTTGAAAAAACATTCTCCATACTGCTAAAATTTATTGATTTCGACTACAAAATCCCTCACCAATTTCATATCCTTTATACCTGGTGAAATTTCAAATTTGCTATTCACATCCAAGGCGAAGACATTTTTCTCACTCGCACAAAATTCCTTTATTTTTTCGACATCATCGGGCCCAATTCCACCACTTAGAAAATAAGGCTTTTCAATATTCAATCCAGCAAGTTGATTCCAATCAAATTGTTCGCCAGTACCTCCAAACTTCTTACCCAATGTATCAAATAGGTATAAATCGGTAGCCTCTGTATAAGGAAACAATCTATACAAGGTATTGTTGTCTGTCCCTATCCTAAATGCCTTAATGGTCGTGATATGATTACTTATATGTTCGCAATACTTAGGCGATTCGTCACCATGCAGCTGCACCATGTCTAATTTCCACTCGTTAACGCACTTCAGTACATTTTCAGCCGTTTCATTTACAAAAACACCAACCCGGTTAATTTTAATTTTCTCTATTTTCAATACCTGAGGCGTTAGACCATTATTCATTACATACCGAGGTGAGGGCTTATAAAAAATAAATCCAGCAAAATCTACATTAAGCTCTTCAAGCTCTTTGAGTTGCCCCATTTTTGTCATTCCACAAACCTTCAATCGCATTTTTTCACTTTATATGAGGTTAATGAATTCAGTTATTGCAGAAATCGGATTAGTGCTTTTCATAAAATTTTCACCGATAAGAAATCCGCTGTATCCATTTGATCTGAATAAGTTGATCAGCGCGGGATCATCAATTCCACTTTCTGCTATTTTCAATTTTCCAGCAGGAATTTGTTCAGCCATTTTTAAGCTTCGATCAATATCAACATCAAATGTTTTTAAACTTCGGTTGTTAATCCCTACCATATCAACCGTATCGCAAATATGTCCGAGCTCCTCTTCATCATGAAGTTCGAGTAACACTTCAAGTCCTAAGGATTTTGCTTTGGCAGATAAAAAGATTACCTCGCTTGGTGTAAGGCATGCAGCAATGAGAAGAATTACATCTGCGCCAATGGATTTGGCCTCATAGAGCTGATATTCATCAATTATAAATTCCTTTCTAAGTATAGGAATATGAATACTACTACGAACAGTGATTAGATCAGTATCCGCGCCTCCGAAAAACAGTTCATCCGTTAAAATAGAGATCCCTGCAGCTCCAGCACGTTCATAACCCACTGCCACTTCGAGAGGAGTTGCCGTGTTGTTGATAATGCCTTTTGAAGGTGACCGGCGTTTAAATTCGGCAATGATTCCTGTGGATCTTGGATCAAGAAGTCTATTAACTAGTGAAATGGTATTTCTGTTGAATAAATTAGATGCAGAAAGCATTGATACAGCAGTAACACTTTTTCGCTGTGCAACTTCCGTTCGTTTGTTCTCTATTATTTGTTCTAATATATTCATCAGTCTTAATTATTGGATTGACAATAGTTTTACTAAAATGGCGTTTGCTTTTCCACTTGCTAGACTTTCAGTAGCTGCAGCATGAGCATCCTGATAGGACTCGTATTTTCCGGTAAGCAGAAGCGCTTGTGCAGCATTAGCGATCACTACAGCATTTTGTGCGTTTGTTCCGTCACCACGAAGAATATTCAAAAAAATAGATGCAGACTCTTCAATTGAACTACCTCCTTCAATTTCCTTTGGATCTATTTTAGAAAAGGATAATTGTTGTGGGGATAAAATTCGCTCCCCTTCTTGCGTCACTATTTTTGTATCCGCCGTTAAAGAGATCTCATCATAACCATCAAGTGCATTGATGATCATATATTTTCCACCGTTGGCTTGCAATAAATAATTGTATGCGCGAGCAATTTCTTGATTACAAACACCAATCACTTGATATGTGGGCTTTGCTGGATTTACCAAGGGGCCTAACATATTGAAGAAAGTCCTGACCCCTAAATTTTTACGAATAGGTGCTACTACTTTTAATGCAGGATGAAATATAGGGGCATGAAGAAAACACATATTGGCTTGATCAATTTCCTTTCTTAATAGATCTTGATCATTTTTAAATGTATATCCGATATGTGCCATCAAGTTAGATGCCCCACTTATGGAACTTGCCCCATAACTACCATGCTTTGCGATAGATTGACCTGCGCCGGCTACTATGAAACATGCTAGCGTGGAAATGTTAAATGTGTTTTTCCCATCACCCCCAGTTCCAACAATGTCCATAACTTCTCTATTTTCAAGATCAACAGGAATACAGAGATCGAGTAAAGCTTGGCGAAAGCCAAGTAATTCAGGCATTGTTATGGTTCGCATAAGATAGACTGTGATAAAAGCACTAAGCTCATGTTCATTAAACTTGCCATCCCCAATTTCTTTCAAAATAGATCTAGCTTCCTCTTGAGAAAGCGTCTTATGCTCAAATAAATAATTCAGCACTTTTTTCATATACTATTGTTTATGCTTTAGGCATTTTCAACCAATTCCTCATCATCACTTCACCATGGGGAGTTAAAATACTTTCAGGATGAAATTGTACTCCTTGAACATCGTATGTTTTATGCCGTAGAGACATGATCATATTTTTCTCATCGCGGGATGTGATCTCAAGTTTGTCAGAGAAATTTTTATCATCAACTACCCAGCTATGATATCGACCTACGGTTTGCGTTAAGTCCATTCCGTGAAACCAATCATTTTTATATTGAGATTGGGCCAGGCCTTCAACCACCTTTATTTCTTTCGCTAATCCGTGATATACCTCTGTCAGGTTAGTTAGAGCAGAACCAAAAGCTTCACCAATGGCTTGATGACCTAGACAAACACCAAATATAGAGCGTGTAGGTGCGTATAGTTGGATGAGCGGGAGAAGTATTCCCGCTTCTTTTGGTATACCTGGGCCAGGGGATAATAGAATATTTTCATATTGACCAACATCTTCCAACGAAATTTCATCATTCCTGAATACATCCACCTTTTGATTCAAGATATGTTCAACCATATGAACCAAATTATAGGTGAAGGAATCGTAATTATCAAAGACAAGTAATTTTTTCAATGTGTTAAATTAAAGCGGTTAAGATGTAATTTTATTCAGCTCTGAAGCATATTTAATAGCCTTTTTCAATGCACCAAGTTTGTTATTTACTTCTTGTAATTCATTTTCAGGAACACTTGAAGCCACAATCCCCGCCCCTGCCTGATAAAAGAGTTTATTTTTTCGGCATAAAAAGCTTCTGATCATAATGGCTTGATTGCAGGTGCCATCAAATCCCATAAAGCCTATGGCACCTCCATAAAAAGAACGTGGCGTCTTTTCATATTGATTGATCAATTGCATGGCCTTGAATTTAGGAGCTCCACTCAATGTACCTGCAGGAAATGTTTTAGCCATTAAAATAAATGGATTTGATCCAAGTCGCACAGTAGCAACCACTTCACTCACTAAATGAATTACATGTGAAAAATATTTTACTTGACGATATTGAGATACGCTTACTTGATCACAAACTCTACTCAAATCATTTCGCGCTAAATCGACCAACATAACGTGTTCCGCATTTTCTTTTGGATCCTCAAGCAGTCTTTCCGCTTCCTTTCTATCAATAGCATCATCTCCACTGCGCTTAAATGTACCTGCAATTGGATGTACGATTGCTTTGCCGTTGTTGATGATCAACTGACTTTCTGGAGATGAGCCCATCAGTTTATAATCACCATAATCGAAGAAGAAAAGATAGGGCGAGGGATTAATCATACGCAGTGACCTATACACATTAAATTCATCCCCTTGGAATGACTGCTGAAATCTTCGGCTAAGTACAATTTGAAATACATCCCCACGATAACAATGGGAGATCCCTTTCTTAACCATGTCGAGATATTCGTCATCTGTCAGGTTAGAGGATTCTTCTCCATTCGCTTCAAAAGGAAATTCTGGCACATCTCGACTTCTAATTAGATGTTCAATGACTTCTATATCACCCTCTAATCCTTCTATATGATTTTGAATAATATAGAGTTCGTCTCGAAAATGATCAAAGGCAATGACAAACTGATACAATCTATACCGCAATAGTGGAATCACATCAGGATTATCAACAGAAGGATTGGGTTGATTAGTTGTCTCGTATGCTTTTGAATCAAAATGAATGGTATCAAAAAAAGGCACTGCATCATAAGCGGTATATCCAAAAAGGCCTTGTGCATATTTCAATTCCTTAGAAGTATTTTGTACTTCATAGCCCTGCATATATTCCCATACGAAATCTGGAACGGACTTACCACGATCAAGTTCGAGTTCAACAGGATCCTTAGCTGGATATTTAATCTCAATCCGATTATTCGCTTTGATTTCGATTCCACCAATGGCGTTGATTCCAATAAATGAAAAACTGCTATCTGCAACGCTATTTGTAGTACTTTCCAGCAATACGGTATCTCTAAAACGATCCCTCACACGCAAGTAGACCCCTACTGGCGTAAAGAGGTCGGCAGGCATTTTTGTGAGAGAACTTTTTAATATGATTTTATCTACTTTTTCCATTCAATCTTGTTTATAAATCTGAAAAACAAAAGCCCCGAATGTTCGGGGCTTTACTTATGTATACAAATAACATAGGTCCTACCCCAATGAAGAGTAAGTATGCCAACTGTTGTTTGATATGTTAATAGTGATCATTGAGACAAAATTGAGGAAAAATAAGATATCTGCCAAAAAAATAACACATTCCTGATTTAATTGTTACTTCAGGTAGCGCTTTATTTCACGATCTGATTCCCGTTGTTTTATAGATTCTCGTTTATCGTGAGTTTTCTTTCCTTTTCCAAGGCCAATTTGAATCTTTGCAAAACCGTTTTCGTTGAAATAAATTTTAAGGGGGATTATAGTCAACCCTTTCTCCTTTATTTTTTGAGCAATTTTCAGAAGCTCCTTTTTATGCAATAAAAGCTTCCTTTCTCTGGTTGGATTATGGTTAGCATAACTACCAAATTCATAGGGAGATATGTGTAGCCCTTTTATATAAAGTGCACCATGATCGAGCAGACAATAACTATCATTAAAATTAGCTCTCCCATCACGAAGTGCTTTCACTTCAGTACCGGTCAACATCATTCCAGCATCGAATTTGTCTTCGATAAAAAATTCGAAACTGGCAGATCGGTTTTTGATTTCCATGTTTAAACGATACCCATGTTATGTCGGGGTACGACTTAGCTAGCAAATAAAGAAAGCAACGTTGCGATCCTTTCCTTCAACTTTTTTCTTTCGACGATCATATCTAGGAAACCATGTTCAATGAGGAACTCTGAGGTTTGAAATCCTTCGGGTAAGTCTTTTTTAATAGTCTCTTTAATAACACGAGGCCCAGCAAATCCAATCATCGCGCCTGGTTCAGCAATATTAATATCACCAACCATAGCGAATGAGGCTGTTGTACCACCATATGTAGGGTCTGTACATAACGATATAAACGGAATCTTTGCAACAGCAAGTTTGCTTATTTTCCCTAAGGTTTTAGGCAATTGCATGAGTGAGAAAGCACTTTCCATCATTCGAGCACCGCCACTTTTACTCACAATCATTAATGGAGTTCTATGTTCCAAGCAATATTCAGCAGCTCTTGCAATTTTTTCGCCCATTACACTACCTAATGATCCACCAATGAAATTGAAGTCCATGCAACAAATTACGAGTCCATTACCCCCTACTTTACCAACAGCTGTTGTAATAGAATCATGCAGGCCTGTTTTATTGTACGCTTCAACTAATCTCTTCTTGTATGGCTTCAGGTCATTAAACCCCAAAAAATCTACGGACCGAACATCGCCAAACAATTCGGTAAACTCATTTTCATCGAATAAAATTTCAAAATATTCGGCGCTTCCAATTCGATGATGATATAAGCATTTAGGACAAACCGATAGGTTTTCCTTTAGTTCAACTTTAGTACACGTGTATTTGCAGGATGGGCATTGCGTCCAAAGTCCATCGGGAACTTCTTTTTTCTCAGAAGTAGATGTACTGATTCCCTTTTTACGCCGTTTGAACCAACTATTCGTAGTTGATTCGGGTTCTGGTAGAGAGCCCGACAAATGAGCGTTGAAATCATCATCTCGTTTTAATGCCATGTTGAGCAATTTTATTGAAGTTCGGTTTCCTATTTTACATCAGCCCGAACCAACCTGATTGCAGAGATCACAAATATATACGATATATGGCAATCCATGCAACTCTAGGTCTTATCCGATGATTTTCAGTTCATTAGAACAACTCTGGTTGTTTTTTATTGTCTCCAGATATAAGCCATTCGACCTCGGTGCTTTTTGTGAAATCCGCCAACTTATTACCTATTGCTTTCCACCCCATGACTTCAACAAAATCAGAAATTTTGACTTTCGTTTCTCGAATTTGTGCTCCACGTCCTGATCGAACAATTAAAATTGGACTCTCTTCAGTTGACACCGTTTCTACATAGTTGCCCTTTGCTTCTTTTATGAAGTAAAACTTCGTATCGACAGTGGACGTTTCAATTTTAAATCGCTTAACATTAAACTGAAGTTTCTCGTTGTCTAAATACACGGCTGTGACAATTCGGTTTTGATTGAATTTTTCAATTTTAATTACTTTTTCAACATCAAAACGTTGCGTCAAATCGGTTGTTGCGATCTCATAGTACCCGTCATGATACATTGCCAATAAGTGATCTTCTGGCTGAAAGCTACCTAAGTAGGTTCCTTTTTGCTCTGTATTCAAACGTCCAAAATTGTCATCAAACCATAATTCACGTCCGCCCAGCGTTGACTTACCGGCTTCTTTTATTTTGACATTTTTAATTGGGTATTTTGTCACTTGATTTCCGATAGAACCTCTAGCCTTAATATCAAGCGTTTCAAAATAAAATTCAAATTGCTTAATACGTGCGCTACAATTTGGGCTCAGTATTACAGAAATTGTTTCGGCTTCGCCATTTGGATTGATGCTAAAATAATTGACTTTTGATTTATCGGAACCTTTCGTTAGGTCATACTCTTTATCGCGTGTGACCCCTGTAACATTAAACCGTTTTGCAAATGAAATTCCGGAAGCACCATCCGTATAAATCATATTATACGTCATCCGCTCATCTGTTTTTTGGAATACGGCTGCATGAATAATGTCTTTCCCTATATATGCTTTATCATCTACCTTAACGACTTTCATAATCCCTCTTCTTGTAAAGACGATAATATCATCGAGGCTTGAACATTCTCCGACAAACTCATCTTTCTTTAAGCTTGTTCCGATAAAACCTTCTTCCCTATTCATATAGAGACGGGCATTAGCAATAGCCACATTCCTAGCTTGAATAACATCAAATGGCTTTATTTCTGTTTTGCGCTCACGCCCTTTGCCATACTTTGTTTGCAGCCCTTGGTAATATTCAATTGCATACTCTGTAAGGTTGGTTAATGAATTTTTCGTTTGTTTAATTTCTTCTTCGATGCCCTTAATTTGAAGATTAAGTTCATTTATATCAAGCTTGTATATTCTTCTTACAGGCTTTTCAGTTAGCTTAACAATATCTTCTCTGAGTATTTCTTTTTTAAAAAGCTTTTTAAAAGGAGTGAAGGCGTTGAGAATAGCGACTAGTACAGTTTCCCAATCTTCATGTTTCTTTTCAAGCTCCTTATATATCTTTTCCTCAAAGAATATTTTTTCCAAGGAGGTGAAATGCCATTTATCTTGTAGCTCAGCTAATTTTATTTCCAATTCTTGGCGCAACAAGTCTTTTGTATTATCGGCTGAAATCTTAAGCAAGTCAGTTGCAGAAAGGAACTTTGGAATATTTTCAACAATCACGCAAGCATTAGGAGCAATGCTTACTTCACAATCGGTAAAAGCATACAAGGCATCGATGGTGATGTCGGATGAAATACCAGCAGCAAGTTCCACCAGGATTTCCACTTCTGCTGCTGTATTATCGGTAACTTTTTTTATTTTGATTTTACCTTGATCATTTGCTTTTACAATAGATTCCATGACCTGTGTGGTCGTGATACCGTAGGGTACATCACGTATTACAATTGACTTTTTATCCACTTCATAAATATGAGCTCGGCAACGAATTCTTCCACCCCGTTTACCATCGTTATAATTACTCACATCAATCATTCCACCTGTCTGAAAATCGGGGAATAGTTCAAATTTTTTTCCTTTCAAATATTTGACAGACGCTTCGATCAATTCAATAAAATTATGGGGAAGTATTTTAGTTGAAAGTCCAACCGCAATACCTTCTGCCCCTTGTGCGAGCAAGAGCGGAAACTTCATGGGCAGATTCACCGGTTCTTTTTTGCGACCATCGTAACTAAGCTGCCATTGGGTAGTTTTAGCATTGAACGCAACCTCGAGGGCGAACTTGCTTAATCGCGCTTCAATATATCGTGGAGCAGCAGCATCATCACCAGTGCGCACATCACCCCAGTTACCTTGAGTTTCGACTAATAAGTCTTTTTGTCCTAGATTAACTAGTGCGTCTTGTATACTTGCATCACCATGTGGATGATATTGCATCGTTTGTCCGATGATATTAGCCGCTTTGTTTAATCTTCCGTCATCCATTTCCTTCATGGCATGAAGGATACGACGATTCACAGGCTTTACACCGTCTTCAATTGCTGGGACAGCTCTTTCTAAAATAACATAGGATGCATAATCTAGAAACCAGCTTTTATACTGCCCGGAGACGCCGGAATCACTATCACTTTCTACATTGAATTTTGACTTAGACATGTATCCTATAATTTATTCAGAAGCTTGTGCTACCGATCTTTTTTTTACTTCAAAATCTTTCGTTCCTTTTAGAGGACCTTGTGTTTCAAGCTCATCTAGTTCAATCATTTTTTTAAGCCTCCATAACAGGAAAGCATCTCCTGTAGTTTCTTTATTTTTTGAAAGAAACTGATGTATGATTTTTGATGCTTTCTGGTTATCGTGAGAGATGAATCGACTTAAATCCGCATCATAATAATTAGCATCTTTAGAAATTAATTTTTTGCCTCCTTCTAATAATCTAACAAAACCGGCCTCCAAGCATGTTTTATTCCACTCGTCAGAATCCACTTCGAATTCACTTGGTGTAATAGTGCGAGCTAATTTTTTAGCTTTAATGAATTCACGTGCAGGAATTTGACTAAGCCAATCAGGATAAAATATATGTCCTTTCTCGTTGATGAATGGGAGGTTATTTAAGTATAAGATAAAGACCCTTGATTGATATGTTGCTAATTGGCTCATCAACCAATAATACCCAGCTACATCATGTTTATTCTGAGCTGCCCAAATCCAGATAACCTCATCTTCGTTATGATCTAACGCATTTTTAATTTCGAGTACTACGGCTTCATCATTTACTTTGCCGTCCTGAATAAGGTTTTCGCTTTCAGTGCCTGTGAGAACATTCTGCCACCATACTTTTCGTTTTTCAATGCCTTCTGCTGTATATATATTTTCTAGAGGGCCAACTGCATAATCATCTCGAATAAGTAAAATCTGACCAGTCAGGGATTCGTCTAATTCAATCGCTTTGGAAATTACGTCAACATCGGGTTCATTAAAAACAACATGTATCATGTTCACTAGTTTAATTTAATTCGTCTACGGAATCAACTTCCACCCGTAGATTTGAAACAATAAAATCTTGTCTTTCTTGGGTATTTTTTCCCATAAAATATTCCAACAATTGTTGGATATGAATTTGGCTCTCTAAGATCACCGGGGTTTTACGCATATCCACGCCAATGAAATTTTTAAATTCATCAGGAGAGATTTCACCAAGTCCTTTAAATCGGGTAATCTCAGCTTTAGCGCCGATTTTTTTAACTGCGGCTTGTTTCTCCTGTTCACTGTAACAGTAGATTGTTTCTTGCTTACTTCGTACCCGAAACAACGGCGTTTCGAGAATGTAAATATGCCCATCTCTAACTAAGTCTGGAAAGAATTGAAGAAAGAAAGTCATCAAGAGAAGTCTGATATGCAGCCCATCCACATCTGCGTCGGTGGCTATAATGATATTGTTATACCTCAATTCATCATTCCCTTCTTCGATATTCAATGCATGCTGCAATAAGTTGAATTCTTCATTTTCGTATACCACTTTTTTAGTTAGTCCATACGAATTGAGTGGCTTACCACGCAAACTGAATACTGCTTGAGTTTCAACTTCTCTTGACTTGGTAATAGACCCACTTGCAGAGTCACCTTCTGTAATAAAAATGGTGCTCTGAAGTTGTTTAGCGATATACTCTTGCTTAGCTTTTGCAGAAGGTTCATCGTTTAAGTGAATACGGCAATCACGTAATTTTTTATTGTGCAAGTTGGCTTTCTTAGCACGTTCATTAGCTAATTTTTTAATACCGGCCAATTCTTTTCGTTCCCGTTCACTTTGTTCAATTCGCTTCTTCATTGCTTCAGCAACAGAAGGATTCTTATGAAGATAGTTATCGAGTTCTTTGCTAAAGAAATCGAGCATGAAGTTCTTCATTGATGGCCCACCCTCAGAAATATATTGAGAGCCTAGCTTTGTTTTTGTTTGAGACTCAAATACAGGCTCCTGAACTCTTACTGCAATGGCGGCTACAATGCTTTGTCGAATATCAGAGGTATCATAATCTTTTTTAAAAAAATCCCGCACTGTTTTCACAATGGCTTCTCTGAATGCAACTACATGTGTTCCCCCCTGGGTGGTATATTGTCCGTTTACGAAGCTATAAATATCCTCCCCGTATTCATTGTTATGAGAGAGAGCCACTTCAATATCTTCACCTTTTAGGTGAATAACAGGATACCTAAGTTCATCTTGATTTGCATAGCGGTGTAACAAATCGAGCAATCCATTTTTACTTATAAATTTTCTTCCATTATAATTGATGATAAGTCCTGCATTCAGAAAACAATAGTTCCAAAGTTGCTTGTCTATATAATCAGATATGTAATGAAAATTTCTAAAAATATTTTCATCCGGGATAAACTCTACTAACGTTCCATTTGATTCTTTGGAAGATACTTCCTTGTGGTCCTTGATTAGCTCACCCCGCTTAAATTCCGCAGAACGCTCTTTACCTTCACGATAGGCAGTCACTTTAAAATATTCACTGAGTGCGTTAACTGCTTTTGTACCCACTCCATTAAGTCCAACACTCTTTTGAAAAACTTTACTATCGTATTTTGCGCCAGTATTAATTTTACTTACTACATCAACCAATTTGCCAAGAGGGATACCTCTACCAAAATCCCGTATGGTAACTTCCCGACCATTCAACGTGAGGTCTATTTGTTTACCATGCCCCATCATGTGTTCGTCGATACAGTTATCCATGACTTCCTTCAACAGAACATATATACCATCATCTTGACTACTGCCATCGCCCAGTTTTCCGATGTACATTCCCGGTCTGAGTCGGATATGCTCCTTCCAGTCCAGGCTCTTGATCGAGTCTTCGTTATATTCAAAAATCTCACCTCCGGTTTGCTTCGACATGTGCTTTTCTACATTTAATATAAATATCCAGCCAGCATCCATAAATTAACGCTGAGCCGGTCAAAGATAAAATAATGCACCGCCCCTTTGGAAATGAGGTTATCAACGGAGTGTGCATAAAATTAATTAGAGCGGTAAATTCCCTGTCAGTTCATCCTTTTCTTCATGGAACTGACCTGGTCTTGAAGGT
>CAJBBV010000071.1 GCA_903951405.1 uncultured bacterium | reverse complement strand
ACCACCATAATGACTACCAGCAATGGTAAGCACTAAGGTAGCAAGTAGGGCAGTATTCCAAAATGCTAAACGCGATGCAAATGCTTTTCGTAAATAGATTAGGGCATGACTACCAAATGCAATAGCCACACCAAGCCATTTATGAAATTGAAGTGCTTCTGGTTCATATCCACCACCTGCTGCCAGTAGGAAGCCTGCGAGTGCCGTTAGCGTTGCAATAAGCGCTATATAATGAAGCAGCAATTCAAAAAGTGAATTGAGATCGGTTTGTTCCTTTCTTTTTTGAACATAGAAAGAAAATGGAATCAATAAAATAATGAGCGTGATGGGTAAGTGCAATACCACCGGATGGAATCTGCCAGCAAACATCACATAAGGAGGTAGTACACTAACATCCACAAAACAGAACACAAGTAAGAAAACCTGCAACACTATGATCAGGTTCGAGAGCACAGAAAGATGTCTTGACATAATTATGGTTTAAAGTACAAGGCTGACCGCTGGACGCTGAATTTTCGCTTGACGCTGACCGCTTAACGCTCTAAAGAGTTTGATACACGCTGATACTTTAAACACCAGCGTCTAGCGTCTAGCGTCTAGCGTCCAGCGTAAAGCGAAAATTCAGCGTTCAGCGCCAAGCGTCTAGCGTCTAGCGTCCAGCGTCAAGCGTCCAGCGCCAAGCGTAAAGCGAAAATTCAGCGCTAATAAAAAAACACCTCATCCAAAAACACCCAACCCTTCTGTCCACTTCCATTATGCCACTTAGGGAGTTTGGTAATATTATATGCTTCGATTTCGATGTATCGATAGTTAGCTTTTGTAATAGAAACCGCAAGTGGAACATTGATATTCACCTCTGGGTCTTTTTTAGGGATACCAATGTTAAGTGTGCCAATTATTTTCGCATTGGCAGGTGAATCTCCGCCCTTGATAATTATTTTTTCAGGAGGCAATACAAAGGCACCGGAATTTTGCATCACGCTAAGGATGATTTGATTAATTGGTTTTGCTTGATTGAAATAAAATCCGGCTTTGAATGGATTATCTTGATATCCGAGTAAATTCATGGAAAGGTTGTCTGGAAACCCTTTCTTGCCGTCATTTAATGAGCGTGCACCTTTTGCTTTATACTTATCGCTAGGTGGGGTAATCAATCTTGCAGAATCGAAATACAATCCTTTTTCAAAAAATGTATTATTCGATGAATTACTATTTGCCCAACCTTCACTGGTTGCAATGGCAATAATATGTACCATGCCATTTAAGCCTAGTGGTTCAGTATATACTTTACCATTGACTGAATCAGGTTCTGTGCCATCGAGGGTATACCGTATTTGAACGCCAGGGAGTGGATGTTTTAAAACAATATTATCGCCTTTTTCAAGAATGATTTTTTCAACATCAACAGGGAACGGAGGGGTTAGCTTGAGTCGTTCAGCAGCATCTGGAACATAGCCTAAGTCCCAAACAATTGCTGGATATTTTTTCTTCAATTCAGTGGCATCACCGATTGTTACTTTCGAATTCCAAAGAAATACTTTTTTTAAGGAAGGAATTTTAGCGAGTGCTTCCATGGTTGATTTATCCACTTGTGTAGTGGCTAACGAAATTTGTTCTAAGTGTTTGTTCGCGTTTAATTCTCCCAATGTTTTTCCGGTAATGGCTGTGCCATTTAAATTTATGCGCTCAATGTTTTCAAAACTTCTCAATGCAGAAATAACATTATCGTCAGCAGGCATATTGGAAAGATTGACCTCTACAACTTGTGTTTTAATGCTGTTGATTTCTTTCAACATGCTTGCATCGTATTTTTCTTTTAAATAAAATTTAACCACCAACGCGGGAGAGTTTGCTGCTACAGGGAGTATTCTTCTGAACGGTGTATTTAGCTCTTGAATTTTTGAAGCTGATGCTGCACTAAAAGAGTATACTTTTTCTTCTTTTGTAACAGGTCTAGTCTCAATGATTTTAGCTATAATTTTTTTGAGTGTATCTGTTTCTGCCAGAGAATGATAAGTGGTTTTTGGATTGGCTCCTGCTCTAATCCATTCAGCAAACAAATGCATTTCAGCAGATGACAATTGTGTTTTGCCTTTTGGAGGCATGTGGTTTTTGTCATCGAGGTCTAACAACATGCGTTGTATCATCAAGCTTTTTTCTGGATCTCCAGAAACCCACATGGCTCCATTCTTTCCCCCTTTGATCATGGAGGCAATGTCTTTCATGTTCAATCCACCCTTCATCTTTTGATCATTGTGGCAGTAAGCACATTTCGCCATAAGAACAGGTTGAACAGCGCCAGCAAATACGGTTGTCTTTTCAGTGAATGTTGGGATGACTACACCACTTTCTTTTTTATCGTTGAATGCAAAAAAACCTTCACCGTGTGTGAGCGTACCACCATAATGACTACCAGCAATGGTAAGCACTAAGGTAGCAAGTAGGGCAGTATTCCAAAATGCTAAACGCGATGCAAATGCTTTTCGTAAATAGATTAGGGCATGACTACCAAATGCAATAGCCACACCAAGCCATTT
>CAJBBV010000070.1 GCA_903951405.1 uncultured bacterium | reverse complement strand
GTTGGGAGTTGGGAGTTGGGGGCTTCGTGCCAATTCAGCTCTACTTTTTACCAAACTGATTAAGGATAAAGAAAAAAGAAGAAACCTCTAACTCCTAACCCCTAACTCCTAATGGCAACCAAAGACTACTATAAAATTCTCGAACTAGAAGCTGGAGCAGATAAATCTTCAATTAAAAAAGCATATAGGAAGTTAGCCATGCTTTACCACCCGGATAAACAAAGGGAATCAGAAAGTACTTCAGTTCACTTTCAAGAAATCCAAGAAGCGTATGAAACCCTTTCAGATGCATACAAAAGAGAACAGTACCTCCAAGGTAGATGGCTTGAGCAGGCCTTGGGCAAAAATGCAGAAGGGTTTCTTTCAGCAAGTGAAATCATAAAACTTACTATAAAAACTGAGCAATATTTAAGTGGTGTAGATAAGTTCAAGTTGGATTCTTATACTCTCTTAAATTATCTCCTAGTCATATTCAACTTGACTAGGATCAACACAATACTTTCAGAAAAAAATCAAGCAGTAGAAAATACATTTATTGAACATCTTATGTTAATCTCAAAACATTTGACTAGTGACGGAGAAATTCAACTGAAAGAAAGATTAAAAAAAATTCTTGAGAATAATAATAAACTAAATCAAGCATGGCTATTCAACATAGCAAAAAAAAGAAAATCAGAACTTCTCGATAGATTAAGGATGCCAATAATACTCGTATTGGTACTAATAATTTGCATAGTGATTTATTTTAGTTCCAAATAACATTGGCAAAACACAAAGCAGACTCCCTCGTACAATTAAACCTTATTTGACAAGCATTTGACTTTTGCCGCATTATAAATTACCTTTGCAAAATGCATTATGTAACAGTAGAAGGTCTAGGGAAATCATACGGTATCAAGCCACTTTTCACCAACATTTCATTTCATATCAACGAGGGTGATAAAATAGCCCTAATCGCTAGAAACGGGTCTGGAAAATCTACGCTGCTTCGCATACTCTGTGGGAAAGAAACTGCCGAAGAAGGAAAAGTTTGGATAAACAAAGGTGTCAACACCGTGATGTTTGAACAAGATCCTCAATTCAGCGAATCCAGCAGTATCCTAGACAATATCTTTGCACATAATCACCCGATTATCAATGCCATCAAAAAGTATGAAGCTGCTGAAGACTCAAATGATGCTGAGAAAATAACAGAAGCCTTGGGTGAAATGGAGGACCAAAATGCATGGGACTTTGATGCCAAAGTGAAACAAATCCTCACCAAACTAAACATCCACAACATGGATCAGCTGGTGGGTAGCCTTAGCGGAGGACAACGAAAAAGAGTTGCACTAGCCAGAACACTTATCGACATTGGCTTCGAGAATAGTCACTGCCTACTCATCATGGATGAACCGACAAACCACCTCGATGTAGAAATGGTTGAATGGCTAGAGCACTACTTAGATAAAGAAAAAATAACGTTGCTACTCGTTACACACGATAGGTATTTTCTTGATACCGTTTGTACTGAAATATGGGAACTAGACAACAGCAAAATATATACCTACAAAGGCGATTACCAGAATTATGTAGAGAAAAAGGCTGCCAGAATAGAAAGTGAAATTGCCTCCATAGATAAAGCTAAAAATACATTTCGAAAAGAACTTGAATGGATGCGCAAGCAGCCAAGAGCTAGAACAACCAAGTCGAAAAGTAGGCAAGATAATTTCTATGAAATAGAAAAGGTAGCCAAACAAAAAATAGAAGACCGTCAAGTAGACCTTCAAATGAAAATGAGTAGACTTGGAGGTAAAATTGCTGAATTCAAAAAAGTCTATAAAAAATTCGGAGAAAAAACCATCCTTTCCGGCTTCGATTACACATTTAAAAAAGGTGAACGAATCGGAATCATAGGCAAAAATGGTGCAGGTAAATCAACCTTCGTTAACATGCTTCAAGGGCTTGAAGAACCCGATAGTGGAAAGATTAATATTGGAGATACTATCATCTTTGGAAACTATTCGCAACAAGGACTTGTCTTCAAACAAGATTTGAGGGTCATAGAATACGTAAAAAATATTGCAGAACACTTCCCGCTAGCCAATGGTGCCACGATGAGTGCATCTCAATTTCTTGAACTATTTTTATTCTCCCCAGACCAACAATACAGTTACACAAGCAAATTAAGTGGGGGTGAAAAAAGACGCTTACACTTATTGACCATCCTCTTTAAAAATCCAAACTTTCTCGTATTGGATGAACCGACAAATGACCTTGATCTTCCTACCCTATCGGTTCTTGAAAATTTTCTCATGGATTTCCCGGGTTGTCTAATCATCATTAGCCATGATCGTTATTTCATGGACAGAATTGTTGATCACTTATTCGTATTTGAAGGCAATGGTGTTATTCGCGACTTCCCTGGAAATTATGCCGAATACAGAGAAGAACAATCTGAAAAAACAATTGATCCCGAAAAAATAAAATCACAGATTATTGTTAATAGAGAACCAGAACCGGAAACATCGACGGTGAAACGTAAGCCAAGCTTCAATGAGAAAAGAGAATTTGACATGCTGGAAAAGGAAATCAAAAAAATGAACCTTGAAAAAAACGAAATCACAGAAAAATTGTCAGATTCGAATCTTTCATACGCAGAAATAGAAAAATGTTCACAACGATTTAGCGAATTAAGTCAACTGATTGATGAGAAAGAATTGCGCTGGCTTGAACTAAGTGAAATATGTTAGGAATAGCTATATCCTACTAGTTGTTTTCTCATTAAATGCAGCACGTTCCAATCGATCATTAATCGCTTTCCCAATACCTTGGTCAGGGAAACGTTCAGCTAAAATAACTTCTACATCTGCAGCATCCATTTCACGCATGGATGCAAATAATTTAGCTGCCGCTTCATCTAAATTTCCACTAGGCGATAATATAAATTCGAGTTTAGGATGCAGACTCAAATAAGATTGTTTAAAAGAGATTATCCCCACTTTCTTACTTACCTGATCTGCAATTAACTGCTCCACATCCCCCATTAAAAAAGGTTTAGCTGTAGCATAATGACTTTTGAGTTGCCCTGGTGCTGTAGGTGATGCATGCGACAAAGCTAATGACACAACTAAACCTGTTGCACGTTCAATCTGTTCAATAGTTATACCACCAAGACGATGTACAACAACTTCATCAGCATGGAAACCAACTATAGTTGATTCCAACCCCACTCGGCAAGGACCACCTTCCAAAACATATGATATCTTTCCACTCAATCCCTGCAATACATGATCTGAATTAACCGGACTGACATACCCACTTGGATTAGCACTTGGCGCAGCAAGGGGAAACTTTAATGCTGAAAGCAAGGCAAGGGTCAAAGGATGATCAGGTATTCTTATAGCCACATGACTACTACCTGCTGTCACAAGATCTGGAACTACTTCACTCTTTGGGAGCAAGAATGTTATAGGACCTGGAGAAAATGCCGCAATCAATTTTTCGCAAGCATCAGGCATACTAATCACTAATTCTTTCAACTGTTCCAGATTGGCTACATGAAGAATCAATGGATTGAATTGTGGTCTATCCTTTGCAGCATAGATTTTCAATACTGCAGTTGAATCAAGGCCATTGGCCGCTAACCCATAAACAGTTTCAGTAGGTATAGCAACAAGCTCCCCTTTTTCTAAGAAAGATTTCGCTATACTGATATCTACTCCAACCAATGTGTTATACATAAAAAAGTCCCGATGATGAGTCGGGACAAAATTACTTAATGAATTCTATACTTATGCTTCAGTCTTTTCGATCAGCTGAGTTCCTTCTTTTATGGAGAAAGTAATCTTTTGAGTTTCTTTATCCAAATCAGCAATCATAATATCACCTGGCTTGATGTTCATATTTAATATTTCTTCAGCCAAAGGATCTTCAAGGTATTTCTGAATGGCACGGTGTAAAGGCCTAGCACCAAATTGTTGATCGTAGCCTTTCTCTGCAATGAAATCTTTTGCTTCAGCCGTCAACTCCATAGAGAATCCAAGTGCAGTAAGTCTCTTCATCACACTTTTCATCAGGATATCGATAATCTGGAAGATATGCTCTTTCTCAAGTGAATTGAAAATGATAACATCGTCAACCCTATTTAAGAACTCTGGAGAGAATGTACGCTTAAGGGCTTTTTCAATAACTGCTTTATTGGCTTCTTCTGCATTGGCCTGACGAGCACTGGTTGCAAATCCTACTCCCTCACCAAAATCTTTCAGTTGCCTAACTCCAATATTGGAGGTCATGATGATCATGGTATTTTTAAAATCCACTTTTCTACCAAGTCCATCTGTAAGCTGACCATCGTCTAACACCTGCAACAAAATATTGTAAATATCGGGGTGTGCTTTTTCAATCTCATCCAATAGAATAACCGAATATGGTTTTCTCCGAACACGCTCGGTCAATTGTCCACCCTCTTCATAACCAACATAGCCTGGAGGAGCACCAATTAATCTGCTCACCGTGAATTTCTCCATGTATTCACTCATATCAATACGAATGAGTGCATCTTCAGCCTCAAACATGTATCGAGAAAGGGCTCTTGCTAACTCTGTTTTACCAACTCCGGTAGGACCTAAAAAGATAAATGTTCCGATTGGTTTTTTAGGATCTTTTAATCCTACGCGATTACGTTGTATGGCTTTTACTACTTTACTAATGGCTTCATCTTGGCCAACAACCATAGCCTTCATATCCACACCCATATTACGAAGCTTCTCTGTTTCAGCTTGAACCATGCGCTTCACTGGGATGCCCGTCATCATACTAACTACCTCAGCAATATCTTCTTCACTTATTGGGAAGCGCTTGTGTTTAGATTCTTCTTCCCAATTATTTTTAGCTGCCTCCAGCTCTTCTTGTAATCGTTTTTCTGAATCCCTTAAACTTGCTGCTTCTTCAAAACGTTGGCTTTTGACAACCCTATTTTTTTCAAGCTTGATGTCCTCGATTTTCTTTTCCAATTCAATAATCTCATCAGGAACATTAATGTTCTTCAAGTGAACACGTGCACCTACCTCATCCAATACGTCGATTGCTTTATCTGGCAACAACCTATCCGTCATATACCGATCACTGAGTTTAACACAAGAATCAATGGCATCTTGAGAATAATCAACATTGTGATATTCTTCATACCTAGACTTAATATTATTAAGAATCAGGATAGTCTCTTCAACGGAAGGTGGTTCTACGAGTACCTTCTGAAATCTCCTATCAAGAGCACCGTCTTTTTCAATATGCATACGGTACTCATCCAACGTAGATGCGCCTATACATTGAAGCTCCCCACGAGATAGAGCCGGCTTAAATATATTGGATGCATCAAGTGAGCCACTTGCCCCGCCTGCACCAACAATAGTGTGAATTTCATCGATAAACAAAATCACATCCCTATTCTTTTCAAGCTCATTCATGATGGCCTTCATGCGCTCCTCAAACTGACCGCGGTATTTTGTGCCGGCAACCAACGCTGCTAAATCTAGGGATACAACTCGCTTATCAAATAACACACGAGATACTTTACGTTGAACAATACGCAATGCAAGACCTTCAACAATCGCAGTCTTACCCACACCTGGCTCACCTATTAAAATTGGATTATTCTTCTTTCTCCTTGAGAGAATCTGAGAAACACGCTCAATTTCTTTTTCACGACCAACTATCGGATCAAGTGTTCCAGATTCAGCTAATTTTGTGATGTCGCGACCAAAATTATCCAACACAGGTGTTTTGCTTTTCCCGGCGGCAGGCGCTTTAGCTGATTTTTGCTGACTACTCTTACGCTCCTCATCAAATTCCTCTTCAGGTTCATCTGAAAATTCACTCTTTATATCATTGCTTCTACTGAGCCCAATTCATTCCTGAATAGGTCATAATCCACATCAAACTGATTAAGAATTTGTGTTGCAATATTTTCTTTATTCTTCAATATTGACAACAACAAATGTTCAGTCTCTACCAATGGGCTCTTTAATGCCTTTGCCTCTAAAACAGTTACTCTAATTACTTTCTCTGCTTGACGAGTAAGAGGGAGACTATTTATATTTTGAATATTCTTACCGGATTTATCTTTCACAGCCAATTCAACCTCTTTCCTCAATTCATACAAATCTACATTTAGAGACTGCAACACTTTTAATGCCGTATTCTCTCCCTCGCGAATGACTCCAAGCAACAAATGTTCAGTACCAATAAAATCATTCCCTAAACGCAAGGCTTCCTCGCGACTGTAGGAAATGATCTCCTTAACTTGGGCAGAAAAATTATTATCCATAGAAGGTGAAATTTTAAAAAATGTATCGATACAATAATAACGAATAATTCCCATTTTTAGTTTTAAGCAATCTGCTTGTTTCTGACCTAATTCGAACATTAACCAGTCTTAAACAATTCGGTATCTTTGAACTTGAAAAAAACATCCAGACAACCTAACCAATTAACCATGAACGTCAAAATTGATACCAAGGAGATTTTCTATGTCATTTCAATTACAGAGGAGAAACTATCTGCAAATATGGCAGTAGAACTGATAAAACTTGTTACGGAAAAGCAAAAAGAGGCAAATAAGAGCATCATACTAGACTTTACAGCACTAGCAGAAATAGACAAAGACGCAATCGATTTGCTAGTAAAATGGCATGAAAAGATTTATCAAGATAAGAAATCCTTGGTCATTTTTGGCCTGTCAAATCCAGTCAAATCAGCGTTGGATGAAGCGGGTCTTCTCGAATTGGTAAACCACACACCAACTGAATCAGAAGCATGGGACATTGTACAAATGGAAGAAATTGTACGGGAATTGGACACGGATTTTGAATAAAAAACATCCAATAACACATGCTAGCCATCACCATCCTAGGAAATAATTCAGCCCTATCCATTCAAAATAGGCATCAAACTGCGCAAATCATCACACACGACGAACATCAATTTTTAGTCGATTGTGGAGAATCAACGCAAATTCAGATGCAACGCTATAAAATTAAAAAATCAAAGATCAGTCACATCTTCATTTCTCATCTTCATGGTGATCATTATTATGGGCTAGCAGGACTACTAAATACCTATTCTCTTACCAATAGAAAAGATCCATTGCATCTTTATGCAACACCGGCCTTAAAAGAAGTCATCGACCTTCAAATGAAAGTGTCAGATTCTTCTTTTGGCTATGAGTTCATTTTTCATCCGATTACCGAGGCTGGATTGCTGCTTAATCTTCCAGACATTACAGTTTCATGCTTCCCCGTAACGCATAGAATTCCATGTTGGGGATTTGTATTCAATGAAAAGGAAAAAATGAGAAAAATTAATGTCGAACAAGCATCTATAAATAATATTCCCATCGAAGCCTACAAATCGTTAAAAAAAGGGGAAGACTTTATCCATGCTAACGGTGAAATCATAAAAAATGATTGGGTCACACGTGAAGGATCAGCCCCTAAATCCTATGCGTTTTGTGCAGATACGCGATACGATGAAACCATTATAACACACATCAGGAATGCTGACTTGATATACCACGAATCTACTTACTTAGACGATCAAGTAGAAAAAGCTGAATTACGCTACCACTCAACGAGCTCACAAGCCGCAACTATTGCATTAAAATCTGGAGCAAAAAAATTATTACTAGGACACTTCAGTAGCAAATATGAAGACCTAACTTTATTTGAACAAGAAGCAAAACGGATTTTCGATAATACCGAAATCTCTAAAGAAGGTGTAAGTTATATACTATAAATAAAGTGTCTATAGCACTTGCATCAAAGACTTGATTTCATTCTTCAACTGGTCACCAACCCCAACAACGGGTAATCTGAAATATTCATCTACTATTCCCATTTCACTTAAATAGGCCTTTATCCCGCTGGGATTTCCCTCAGCAAAAAGAGAATGAATAATTGGCATTAATTTTTCATGGATTGGCCTTGCCCCTGCGAAATCATCTTCCAAACAAAACTTCACCATGGTTGACAATTGTCTAGGATAAGCATTAGCAAGAACAGAAATAACACCAATTGCACCACAAGCAATTAAAGGAAGCGTGATGCCATCATCGCCACTAATCACCTCGAAGCCCACTGGCTTGTCCTTAATTATTTGCATGATCTGCTCCATATTTCCAGAGGCTTCTTTTGTTGCAATGATATTTTTGCAGTCACGCGCTATGCGTAATGTAGTTGCAGCATTTACATTCATCCCTGTTCTACCTGGAACATTATACATAATAATGGGCAAAGGAGACGCCGCACTGATTGCCTTGTAGTGCTGATAAAGGCCTTCATTATTAGGCTTATTATAATATGGACTTACCGATAAGATGGCACTATATCCGGTTAAGTCATATGATGAAAAAGAATCAATGACTCCTTGTGTATCATTTCCACCAATTCCGGCAACAAGACTAATTCGGCCTTTAGTGAATTGATTCACTGCCGAGAAAATTTGCTTCTTTTCTTCTTTACTCAATGTAGAGCCCTCTCCTGTTGTTCCAAGCACAACCAAATAATCAATGCCCCCATTTATTTGATGTTCTACAAGTTTTTCGAGGGCAATTAAATCAATTGCTCCGCTTTGTTGAAAAGGAGTGACGATTGCTACACCAGTGCCTGAAAAAAGATGATTGGCCATTATTTAAACTAAAAATTAAGAGTGTAAATTTTCTTCCCAAAATCCCATTTTTGAGAACTTATCAATGCGCTGATCAATACGAAGTGATGAATCGATTTTTTTCAATTCTTCAAGTGTCTGAACAATCTGTGTTTTCACCAATTCAGCCGCTTCATCATGATCCCAATGGGCCCCTCCTAGTGGTTCAGGAATAACCCCATCCACTAAACCAAACTTAAGCATATGTTCAGACGTTAGCTTGAGTTCCTCTGCAGCCTTTTCTTTATGATCCCAACTTCTCCACAATATAGAACTACAACTTTCTGGAGAAATCACTGTATACCAAGTGTTCTGCATCATGAAAACCCGATCTCCCACCCCAATACCCATTGCGCCTCCACTAGCCCCTTCTCCAATAATAATACAAATAACGGGCACCTCAAGGCGCATCATTTCTATAATATTTCTAGCAATCGCTTCACCCTGTCCACGCTCCTCGGCTTCTATACCTGGGAAAGCCCCAGGGGTGTCAACCAAGGTAATGATGGGTTTATTGAATTTTTCGGCAAGCTTCATTAAGCGAAGGGCCTTTCTATACCCCTCAGGATTAGCCATCCCAAAATTTCTCAGCTGACGTGTTTTGGTATTGTTGCCCTTTTGTTGCCCGATAATCATAACTGTTTGTCCATCGATCTGACCAAATCCGCCAACTATAGCTTTATCGTCCTTAAAATTTCGATCCCCATGTAATTCAATGAAATCAGTACAGATGCGTTCAATGTAAGAAAGTGTATAAGGCCTATCAGGATGACGACTCAACTGAACTTTTTGCCAACTAGAAAGAGTATCATTAATATCTTTTTTCTTATCGAGTATCTTTTCTTCCAACTGATTAATGGAGTCAGATAAATCCAACTTATTCTTCTCAGCTGTTAGTTTTAGCTGATCAATTTGATCATACAAATCCTTGATCGGCTTCTCAAAATCCAAGTACTGTCTAGAACTGATTTCTGGCATGAAATAAATTTAAATTTCAGTGGGGGTAAAGGTAATAAAATTTCATGGATAGCCCCTTTTCTTTGGAAAAAGCTATTTACGTTGGTCAATTTTACCGAATCGTTGTTGTGGCCTTAAAACGCCCCGAAATTGAATCAAAAATATAGGCTCTAGTGCTAAACTGGCGTTCCAACAAATCACGATAAAGATAGGATTCAATTCAATTCATCCCTCAGTATATGTAATAAGCCAATTGTTGAATTTTCAATTCCGAAAAAAATTACTGAAAAGATGATCTGCTTCGAGTTACATTATCATCTGCACAAAAAATTGATGGAGAAGCAGAACATAGAACTCAGGTCGACGAAACCTGGTTGATAAAAAAAGGGGAATAAATTATCAACTTATTTCCTTCAACATTATTTCAATGGCCTAACCATGATGTCTTTATAAAAGACGGTACTTTTAGGGTCGTGGCCTTGAAGAGCGAATGTACCTTTATCGATAAAACGTCCAGCGTGACCATTAGGGGGAGTGAACCCTTCGGGTTGAGTCCAATCGGTAACAACAACATCATTTATTTTAACAACAATATGTTTGCCTTCTACGCGAATGTATTCAGTATACCATACATTATCATTTACATATACTTCTTTGGTATCCTTGATGTCATAAAGTCCACCAGTTCTTTTCCAATCTGAGTGAGAATTGTTTACTTGAACTTCAAAACCTTTATCAGGAAATCCTTCATCTTGAAATACAGTATGGAAATAGATTCCTGAATTAGAGTTGGACTTTGTCATAACCAATGCCTTGAATTCAAAATTGGTGAAATCGTGATTCATCACAGGTCCATCATAATATAAATGAGAACGAACACCATATACCTTGATGGCACCATCTTCAATAGAGAATGTTTCTGGACTTTCACCAGCCTTCCAACCAGTGAGTGTTTTGCCATCAAACAAGCTGATCCAATCATTGCTTTGCTGTATTTTATTCGTACTCGAGCAGGCTATTAAAATAAGTGCTGCTGCAAAAAAATGGACTCCCTTTTTCATAAATCGTTTCAGTTTAAAGTGGTTATTAGATAGATGGCAATAAATCAAATGCAAATCAGTTGAAGTATTGAATTTAAAGATAAAATATAAATAAAGCTGATATTTTATGAAGCTCAAAAAGGAACTAAAGTGAAAGATTGAATTTTAAGCATATCACAATCAGGATATAAGAATACCAATCTTATATCGTCTTATTGTTACATAAAATAAATGGTTCTAATTAAACCACTCAGTATGGTTAGAAAAAACAATACTGAATTCAACAAAGAATAAGCTGCTTCATGTTAAAAACAACTCCATATTAAAATGCCTAAACCATAAAACAATCAAGCATGTTAAAAAATCCATTCATATACCCACACTACTGCTAGTAAGTCCAATTGATAACTAAAATTCTGCTGTAGGCCTACTCGGGCTTCTTATAAAAATCAGATTTTTCCGGCTTAAGCGGTTGATTTCCCAAAATGATATCAGCAGCCTTTTCTGCGATCATCATGATTGGAGCATATAGATTTCCATTTGTAACATATGGTATTACACTTCCATCTACTACCCTTAAACCATCAATGCCATGCACACGCATAGTTAATGGATCTATAACAGACATACTATCAATACCCATGCGACAAGTACAAGATGGATGCAAAGCAGTTTCAGCATCACGACTGACCCAATCAAGTATTTCCTTATCGGTTTCAACTTTAGGTCCAGGTGAAATTTCTCCACCATTAAACTCCTCCAAGCCTGGCTGATTCAATATTTTTCGAGCACAACGGATAGCTTCAACCCATTCAGTCCTATCCTGATTTGTAGAAAGATAATTAAACTGGATAGCAGGCTTCTCTTTTGGATTCGATGACTTAATCATGACTGATCCACGGGCATCAGAATTCATTGGGCCAACATGGACTTGATAGCCATGTCCACCTGTTGGAGATGAACCATCATATCGTATTGCCACAGGCAAAAAATGAAACTGTAGGTTAGGATAGGCAACAGATTGATTACTCCTGATAAATCCTCCACCCTCAAAGTGATTCGTTGATGCAGGTCCTTTGCGAAAAAATAACCACTGAAAGCCAACCCAAGGTTTATTATACCATTTTAATGCAGGCCAAACGCTGACTGGCTTTTTACAAGCAAATTGAACATATACTTCAAGATGATCTTGTAAATTCTGGCCTACACCAGGAAGCTCATGTATCACCTCAACCCCAGCCGATTTCAATACTTGAGGATCTCCAATTCCTGATAACTGAAGAAGCTGAGGCGAATTAATAGCACCTCCACAACAAATAATTTCACCTGCTGAAACGGTGTGTAATTTATTTCCTTTCAAATATTCTACTCCAACTGCACGCTTCCCTGAAAAAAGTATTTTGGTTGCAAGGGCACCACAGATTACTTCAAGATTTTTTCGCTTTCCTAAAATAGGATGCAGATAGGCATCTGAGGCAGACCATCGCTTTCCATTTTTAATGTTGCGATCGAACATACCAAAACCTTCCTGTTGGAATCCATTCACATCGTCTGTTAGCGGATAACCTGCTTGTTTTGCCGAATCAAAAAATGCCTTGAATAATGGGTTTGTAGCAGGACCGGTTTCCAGATAAAGTGGCCCATCAGCACCACGCATAGAGCCTCCCCCAGCAGTTCTGTTTTCAGACTTTTTAAAATAAGGAAGACAATGGGCATAATCCCATGTTTCCATTCCAGGGTCCTTTGCCCACTTCTCATAGTCCAAAGGATTACCACGAATAAAAATCATTCCGTTAATGGAGCTGGAACCACCTAACAATTTCCCACGTGCATGATACACACGTCTATTATTCATGAATGGCTCAGGCTCTGACTGATATTTCCAATCATAAAACTTACTACCGATCGGATAGGTAAGTGCAGCGGGCATATGGATAAAAATATCCCACCAAGAATCTTTTCTTCCCGCTTCAAGCACTAGCACTTTATGATTC
>CAJBBV010000069.1 GCA_903951405.1 uncultured bacterium | reverse complement strand
GACATGTGTAAACCGAATACTTTCCTCTAATCCAGCTGACTGTCCACCTGCTTTAGAAAGAAAATCATTCAACGACGTTTCTTTTTCTTTTAGGTACTTCAGTTGTTGATCAGCTAGATTTTTTTCATTTTCCTTCGTACGAATTTGATTAATTAATTCATTGAAGGCTTGTTGCAATTGCTGAAGACTTTTTTCTTCTTCGATGAATTTGAGCTTCTGTTTTTCCAACTCAGCTTCTGCGTGAGCAATTTTAGTTTCAATTTCAATCTTACGATCAGAATCTTGCTGTTGTTGTTCAGTAAGTTCTTTGTATTGCACATTAAACCCTTCTAAGGCTGCCTTGGCAAGTTCGATAGAAGAAATCTTATACTCTTTTTTTATCTCGTAGTATTTCTCAGCTTTTTTTGCTTGACTCTCAAGCATTTTAAGTTGATTGTGGATTTCAAATAACAAATCCTCAATCCTTGCCAAATCTTGCTCAGTAGCATCTAGCTTTAGCTTAGCTTCTTTTTTTCGTGTTTTATAAATGCTAATTCCAGCTGCTTGCTCAAGCATTTTACGACGACTATTTTCTTTATCCTTGATGATGTCATCCACCATGCCAAGTTCAATAATCGCATAACTATCTGTGCTAACTCCTGTATCAAGAAAGAGATTATGAATGTCTTTCAACCTACACTGAACATCATTTAAACGATATTCACTTTCACCACTTTTATAAAACTTACGGGTAACCGTAACGGTATTGAATTCTGTAGGCAATAGGTTTTTAGTATTATCAAAGGTGAGGCTCACCTCGGCTAATCCACTAGGGCCTCTAGTTTTAGACCCATTAAACACCAAACTCTCGAGGTTTTCACTCCTCAAATTGCTGATTTTATGCTCCCCGATTACCCATCGTATTGAATCGACAATATTACTTTTTCCGCAACCATTTGGACCTATAATCCCTGTGATTCCTTCATCGAAATTGATCACTGTTTTATCTGCGAAACTCTTAAACCCCTTTATTTCTAAACTCTTTAATCTCACTGCATTACAATTTTTGGTCTGTCGACAAATATACCCTTTGGTTAGTTGGTTGAAACAACTAGTTATTCACACCATTATGAACAAAAAACAGGGAGTAATTGACATTTTTTAGGGGGAAATGTGGATGTTTTGCAGTATTCCTGAATAATAACAACTAGGCATTATCCACGTCGTATTTCAGTCCCATTTCAGCCCTAATTTTATCTAAGGTCTCCATCAAGTCTAATGTGTCAGACAGAGGATAAATTGGACTTTCTGTTAGTCCTTGAGCAAGGCACTCCTGAACATGACGGATTTCGTATTGGTAGCCAAATCCTGATTCCCTACCGACAGGTATTTCAGTACGGCTATCAACCTTGTCAGGGTAATAATAGATGGTGGAGCTGGGTTCATAAAATCGGCTAGATAAGCGAATTCTACCTTCTGTTCCAAATATATCCGCATCAGTCTCTAGGTTAGAAACTAATGTAGAAAACAAAGTGGCTGTGTTCCCATTATTGTATTTAAATATGATAGAACACTGGTTATCTACCCCTGTATCAGCTGGATCCATGCTAGCTAATATTTTATCGGGCTTCCCCAATAGAGATTGAGCAAAAAAGACGGTATAAATCCCAATATCGAGTAAGGCACCTCCGCCTAACTCCGGATTATATAACCGATCTGGTATGGGAGCAGTAGGCTTAAAACCAAAATTAGCCATCACCCCTTTAATTTCTCCGATCATACCTTGGTCGATCATCTCCCTTAGCTTCAGGTAATGAGGTAAGAAGCGGCTCCAAAGGGCTTCCATTAAAAATACCTTATTGGCTCTTGCCAATTCCACCATTTCTATCGCCTGCTTGGAATTAATAGCAAATGCTTTCTCACATAAAACAGCTTTACCATGTTTCAAACAAAGCAAGGTGTGTTCATGGTGCATAGCATGTGGACTAGCTACATAAATTGCATCCACTTCAGGGTCTAAAACCAACTCCTCATAAGAACCATATGCATGTTGAGCTGGGTATTCTTTCGTGAACTCTAGCGCAGTTTGTTTATTGCGGGAAGCCACTGCATAAAGTTCACCGCCTTCTACCAATTTCAAATCTGATGCAAACTTTTTTGCAATCCTACCGCACGCTAGAATACCCCATTTTATTTTCATACCTTTTTTTATTGAAATAAACATTATGTGTGAGACGTTAGACGTTAGATATTAGGGGTTAGACGTTAGATATTAGACGTTAGTAGTTAGTGGTAGTTTAAATGTTTAAATAGTAGACAATACTATTCATTCAGGACTAACATCTAATATCTAACGTCTAATATCTAACATCTAACGTCTACTTCTTTTTCTTCTCCGCCCTTTTTTTCAAATCATCTATCCCTATAGTCATCATCCGACCGATAGGCTTACCATTTCTATAACTGATTAAGATAAGTTTTATGGCATCAATAGGAACTTCGATTGAGGTTCCATCATATTTTGCATAATGATTATCAGGATACGAATTATCAAAACTATAATGAATATCAAGTCCAGAAAGTTCTGAATCAAAATCTACTAGCAATTTATTTTTTTCACCCTTCTTCACATTAACCAACGGATCGTACATACTCGGAGCATACTTCCGGTCTGCAAAATTGAAACGATCGAAATGATCTTCAACACGTGACACGAAATCATTCCAATTTCGAGTCTTTTTAGGAGACCATGCAATTTCAGAAACAGCAAGACTTCTAGGCCAAACCATATATTGCAGATGTCGTGTATTAAAAACTTGTTCTGACCACTCATTGGCTTGAGCACCTTTTATCACTTTTGGATCAACCCCTTCTGGAACGGGTTCAAACTGGTATGTTTTACTTAATCGCAATGAGGCATATACAGGAGGTTCTATAGCCGGATCCGACTGCATGAAATCAAGGTAAACATGACTATTAGGCGTCATAACTACTTCATGCCCTTTTTTAGCTGCATCGATTCCACCTTCCATTCCTCTCCAACTCATTACTGCTGCACCTTCAACCAAACCACCTTCAAGGATCTCATCCCAGCCCATCATTTTCTTTCCTTTAGAGTTAATGATTTTATTCACGCGACCCACAAAGTAAGATTGGACTTCATGTTGATTTTTCAAATTCTCACGTTGCATAAGCGCTTTAACCTGATCGCTTTTCTCCCAAAAATTCTTTGCGCACTCGTCGCCTCCCATATGGATATATTCAAAAGGGAAAAGGGTAGCAATTTCACCAAATACTTTATCTAAAAATTCATACACTTTTTCATTTGCAGGACAAAGCGCATTATCCACCAAAGCAGTGAAGCCCGTATCACTCCAATCCATGAATGGCTCGCCAGAGTTCACTTTATATTTACCAGGCGTAGAACTCAATTCTGGATAAGCGGCTACTGCAGCAAGACTATGCCCTGGAACATCAATCTCTGGCATGATATCTACAAATCTCTCCTTTGCATACTTAACAAGTTCTTTTATATCTTCTTGTGTATAAAACCCACCGTAATTGCGTGGTTCATCATCTGCGGGTTGACTGAAATAATTAAATTGGCCTGTCTTTTTTACATTCCATGCACCGACTTCGGTCAACTTAGGCAAGCTTTTAATTTCAATTCTCCACCCTTGGTCATCGGTAAGATGTAGGTGAAGCATGTTGAATTTGTAGCGAACCATATCATCAATGAATTCTTTTACTTCTTGTTTAGTGAAGAAGTGCCTCGACACATCAAACATCAAACCCCTCCATCCAAAACGTGGCTTATCCATGATGCTTACCGATGGCACAGTCCAGGCTATTCCTTTGATTACTTTTTTGCTTTCAATTTCATTCGGAAGCAATTGCAATAAGGTTTGAACACCATAAAATAAACCGGCTGGTTTATTAGCTGATATTTTAACCCCAGTAGCTGAAGCAGCTAAACGATATCCCTCATTACCAAGGTCCTTATCTTCGGATTTCAATAGGCTTAATTGGATTGAATTAGCAACGGCAGCTCCTGCATTTACTTTTAACTTGAACCCAGCGGCCTTCTCAAAAGAGGCATTCAATTCGTTCGCAATACTGCGGCTTGCTTCGTCTTTACCAATTGAAATTTGTGTTGAAGTGGTTACTTTAAATGACCCTTCCCCTTGCTTTAATTCAGTAGGCTCAGGGATAATAGCAATTTTAGTTGATTGCGCAACGGTGGCAAGCATCATGCAGGCTGCGCTGAAGGCAAGTATTATTTTTTTCATTTCGTTGAATTGAAAAAGCAATTTAAGGGAAATAAACAAATAGTCAAGAGAGAATAGCGTCTAGCTCCGGTCATTTTGGAATGAGTTCTTTTTCAAACCATTACATGGATAAAGTACCTCCAAAGTAGAACCTCTCATCACAATTAACGTCTAATCAACAAATAATATTCTTATTTTGTAGTTCAGAATACAACAATATGAAAAAAACAATCTCCCTTTTCTGTGGAATGGTCATATCCGTTTCACTTTTAGTAGCTCAGCCAAAATCAATTAACAATGCCATTGTTAAGGCAAAAACAGAAATGACCTTTCCTGAAAACGGCGGTATGGCTATTGCCGTTAGTCCAAGTGGCGGCGGAGATGGAGCGGCTATGTCCATGCCAGGTGGAATGGAAACAACCTCAACTATATATTATACCCCTGATTTCATGAAAACGGAGAGCCAATCTGACTTTGGCAATAATGTGACCATTGTTGATAGAAAGAATAAAAAATCAACTACACTCATGGAAGTTATGGGTAAGAAAATGGGATTTACTTCAACCGATGCAGAGAATGAAGCGATGATGGCTCAAATGGATTCCATGAGGCAATTGAAAAAGGATACCCTCCAGGCGATGGGCATTACATTCAAAGAGGATAAGCCTGAATTAATTTACTCTGAAGAAACCAAAAAGATAGCTGGCTATGTATGTAAAAAAGTAACCATTAAGAGTAAAGGTAGAAATGGCAAAATAGATGAAACTGCTATTTGGTATAACCCAGATTTTAAAATTGCATCCGAATCAACAAAACCTGGTAGCAAAACTGGGTTTGGCGGACGTGGTGGTATGATGTCGATGATGTCAACTCCTGGAATGGAATTAATTGAAGGGTTCCCTATGGAATACGAAATATCGAGAGATAATGGTTTCAAGATTCATATGACGGTCTTAAAAGTTCAGGTAGACGCTTCTATCGATGACAAAATTTTTGAAATTCCGAAAGGATATGATATCAAGCCAATGGGAAGTATGATGGGCGGGAAAGGATTCTCCATGAGAGTTGAAGCTAGTGAGCATTAATTCACATAGGCAATAGGGAAGAGGCAATAGGCAATAGGGAAGATGCAATAGCAAATATGGGGAAGATTATTTTCCCTTATCTATTGCATCTTCCCTATTGCCTAACTTATTTTTATCCCAATAATTAAACAACCAATAAACCACCCTACTATACGATTGCATGCCCTCAGGTTGGTTATTTAAATGAAGAAACTGTGTATAAAATCGGGTGGTAAACTCATCGATGGGTCCCTGATATTTTTGAATATACGATTTGTATATTTTCAAATCATGTCTAGCTATAGACCCAAGTGAATCGTATAATTTTTTTGAAGCGACACTGTCATATTTTTTAAGTGCGGCATTTGTATACAAGAACATTTCTAGGTTGGCAGAATACTTCAAGCTACTATCAGTGGAGTGTATTGAAGCCAAATAGCCAATAAAATTCGCATCACTTTCTTTTGCATACCCAAGTTGGTGGGCTACTTCATGTGCACTCGTAAAAGGCAAAAGAAAAACTGGAAGCCGATCATTCACCTGAGCTTCGCCAGAAAAGGGATTATAATATCCGCCAACCCCCATATAATTTCCTAACACACCAAAAAGTGAAGTCTTAAATGAAGGATTAGAATAAGCTAAAAAAGAATACTGTCTAGCCATAGAATCATACGCTTGACTTAGGACCTTAAGTTCTTTCTCTTTATTGAATTTTAGCGTACTTCGACCTTCTGCAAAAGCATTTGTCTCCTCAAGGAAGTAAGTTGCTAATCGATTAAGATCCATTGGCGTTGGTGCTTTATCCGCCAAGTCAAATTGTACGCCTAAATTTTCTCTATAGTAGTTAAACCCCCAAAGAGATTGAAAAATGAGCCAAACCCAAACAATTGCTAGGATTACCTTCAAAATGCGGTGCTTTATTATGGGCCATTGGGGTTGGCCTGGGGATTTTCGACGAAAAAATCGAATTAGGCGTGAAAGCAAGAACAAAATGATAAAAATATAGACAATATCGCCTATACTGAAGGGTATCCAGCCTAAAAAAGCCCTGGATGAGCTTGAAATAAAAGAATAAAAACCCCTTGTATAAAAGGTTTCAACCAACATCGGTGAACTGACGAACAAATTTGCCCCAATAACCAAAAGCCCAAGTGCAATAAAATCGGCATACTTTCGAATGGCTTTCATAGGTATAAAAATAGCTTGTTTTAAGGCAGCCTGGTCAAAAAACAGATCAAGTTGAAGATTTCTTCTGCTTTGTTGGGCCAATTAGCCTCAGTTCTTTTGGTGAATTAACTTGAACAACTTACATTTGCACTCCCTTAAAAGTACCACAAATGACAGGGCGCCGGGAATTTGAAATAGCTTTTGTTGGTTTAAAACCGGGCATAACTGAGTTTGAATATACTGTTGGGGATGCGTTCTTTGATGCAGAAAAATCAGCTGAATTCAGCAATTGCAATGCGACTATCAAGCTCTTGCTTGATAAACACGCGAGCTTTCTCCAACTGAAATTTGAAGTTGGCGGAAAAACAAAAATGATTTGCAATCGCTGTGGTAATCCATTAGAGGTCAACCTATGGGACGACTTTGAAGTCCTTGTAAAAATGGTTGAAAACCCTGAGGAAATGAATGCCAGCAATGATGATCCTGATGTATTTTTCATTTCATGGAATGAAGCACATCTAGATATTCATGATTGGATTTACGAATTCGTTCAACTGAGCATTCCCTCCCATCCAGTCTGTGAAACAGATGAATTGGGTGAGTCTACCTGCAACAAAGATGTACTAGCCATGCTAGAAAATTTGAAAGAAACAGAAGTAAAAAAAGAAAATACAATCTGGAAAGGATTGGATAAATTCAGAAATAACTAAAACAAGAAAAGATGCCAAATCCAAAACGCCGTCATTCTCAACAAAGAAGTGCTAAGAGAAGGACACATTATAAGGCTGAAACAGTAACACTGAGCAAAGACTCAACTACCGGAGAAATACATGTACGCCATCGTGCACATGTAAGCGAAGGAAAGCTGATGTACAAAGGCAAGGTAGTAGCGGAGAAGTCCCCTATCAACTGATAAATAGCTTATTTTCAATAAATTCCAACCACCACTTGAATAAGTAGGTGCTTGGAATTTTTTATTTAGATTAATCTGTTGATATTTGTAGCATGAATATTGGACTTGACATGATGGGTGGCGATTACGCTCCTCTTGAAGCCATAAAAGGGATCAAACTATTTAGAGAGGCGAATCAAGATGCACACCTAACACTCTTTGGAGATGCAGAGTTAGTTAACACCCTCTTAGCAGAACATGGCATTGACCAAAATACGTGTACACTTGTGCACACTACACAGGTTATTGACATGCATGAGCACCCTACGAAAGCCATGCGCGAAAAGCCAGACTCTTCCATATCAATTGGTTTTCAGCACCTCGCAAAAGGGAATGTAGATGCATTCATCAGCGCGGGCAATACAGGGGCGATGATGGTAGGCTCTTTATTTAGCATCAAAGCTATTGAAGGTATTCATCGGCCTACAATCGGAGCATATATGCCTAGGGAAAATGGTAAGCTCGGATGGCTTCTTGACGCAGGCATTAATTCAGATTGCAAACCAGAAAACTTAGTTCAATTTGCTATTCTCGGATCCCTTTTTGCGGAACAAGTACTTAATATTCCTAACCCAAGGGTTGGATTGATTAACATTGGAGAAGAAGAAGGCAAAGGGAATATATTAGCTCAAGCAGCTTACCCACTTCTAAAAGAAGAATCATCTATAAATTTCATCGGCAACATTGAGGGAAGGGATATATTTTTAGACAAAGCCGACGTTATGGTTTGCGAAGGATTTACAGGAAATGTAGTATTAAAGCTTGCTGAAAGCGTCTACCCCTTTATTCAAGCTAGGGGAATTAAAGATCCCTTTTTTGATATGTTTGAATTTGAGCAATATGGTGGCGTACCTGTTCTTGGCGTGAACAAGCCAGTAATTATTGGCCATGGAATTTCTCATGGCAAAGCATTTAAAAATATGATTACGCTTGCTGAACTAATGATTCGAAAAGACCTCCTCGGAAAAATAAAAGAAAAGTTTACAACGTAACTTTTCGAGTAGACGGCATAAAATAAACAATAAAAAATGCCGAGACAAGAATTCCTAGAATAAATCCAGCAGGGAAAAATACATACCATTTCCATTCATTTTTTTTCAATGGCAGTTCAGGGCTATCAATAACTTCTATTGTTGGAGTTTCTTGAATTAATGCAGTTTTACTTATATCTAAACTTTTATTTAAATCACTATAGATAAGGCTTAAAAGCGATTTATCTCTCCGTGAAATCTCTAAATCAGCTTCTGTATTTATAAAGGATGGATTTGCGTTTATTAAATCTTTTGATATACTTGTGTATGTACGCTGATTCAATAGGTAAGAAACACTATCTGCCTTATGTTGCAACCTCTCTACATTTATTCGTAGCCTTCTTGTTTTAGTATCGATGTATAACTTTGAAACCTGGTCTAGCAAACGAAGACTAATCAACTGAGATAATCGTTCATTCTTTGTAGTTAGCTCTAAGCTGAAAATACTCAATTTTTTATCTGGCTTATATACAGAAAGTTCCTTTTCGATTATACGTTTATTGATAAGTTGAAGGAGGCTGTCTTCAACCCTATTTCGAATACCTGATTGCAAGGGCGTTGCAGTTGGAAGAAAAATTGCTTTCTTCCCTACTCTAGTGAGGTAATTATTTGCATAACCATAGGACGATGCATAGCTCCAAGCAAGTGACCTAGAAGTATCTTCTGGATCAGAGGACAACAATACCTTTTTTAAAATAGTTGGACTCTTCAACAATTCAAGAATATTGTCTCCAGCCAATATGCCTGAGTTTCCTGAAAGCGAACTCATATCCAGGCCTACTTGGCCGGCCAATGCGGAGAATAACCCCCCTGAAGTCTGCTTATTTTCTTCAATCACAAAATTCACGCGAGCAGTGTACGTAATACTTTTAAGTAAAGAAAATGACCCAGCCAATAGAGATACTACAATACCTGCGAAGATAATCGTTCTTCTATGTTGCTTTAATTTTGTCATTTTTTTTAGGTTTTGAATCCATACTTCACCCAATTTAAATTCGGGTTCTTCCCCAAGCAAATTATCCTCGATCCCTTTTTTTTCTTGATTCATTCGTTCACGTTTGAGGCAAATTAATACATTTCAAGGCGATTACAAACCCAAAGAGCAGCCTGCACTAAATTGATAAAACATAGTGGAGCTGAAGTTGGGGGAATATAACTTGATCTCCCGACGAGCAAGTTGGCCAAAAAAATAAAGATTATGAATCCATTCATAAGACACTCTTCCGCTTGTGGCCCAGCTCTTTTGTTGAAGACCAAACAAAAAATCAGGTTGAGGCTGCTGAAAATATTGTTGTGCTGTAGTACCTGCAGACCCTTTACGGATTTGTTCAAGGCGCAATACAACCCTCATACGAGGAATAGGGATATACTTTGCCTCTATTACCAATCTATCTGAATTGTTTCCCATCCAGTCACCAATCAAATATCCATTATTGCTATATTCTTGAGCTGGTAATAAGTTTTGATAGACAAAGGGGTTTATACGGGTGTAATCAATACTGCAGGTTAAATTTGGAAGAAAGGGGAAATTAGTTACAGAACCTCCCACATTAAATCCAATTTGAGTCCGACTTCTTCTTGCACTAAATATAGCAGATGGGCTAAACTCATCCACCAAAATTGAGGTGTAGAGGTGTGTGTTTTTAAGCTGATTACGCGAAGAGAGTTGAACGAAAAATTGTGTGTTAGAGCCAGCATTAATGTTTGTACCAGAAACATATTGATCCCAGGCCTTATAAAACATCAAGGGAAGGACATAACCGAGTTGAATGCGATCATTATACACAACAGATTCCCCTAACATCAAGGTTAAGCCTTTCTTAAGACGTAATGAAAATGCATGTGAAACCATGTATTTCGGAATCATCTGCAATCGTTGTCCGCCAAAAACACCACCATTTGATGCGATATAACTATTTGGGGTGTCCACTAAGCGCGATGCCAACACCGCATGCATATATTCAAACTTGAGCCATGGTAGAATTTGCTGAGTTAATCTGATGTAAGGAAAACTAGGAGCCTTTGTTGAAAAAATAAGATTGCCATTAAGCCCATATCCAGTCACATATTGTTCTTTACCAACAGCGAACAATCCATTCTTCCATTGGTAAGTCATGGTTCCCCTTACATCCGCATAATTTAATGTTTTAGTCCCGGGATGAGTCGCAGGTATATATCCTTGCTGTGGTGTAAATTTTTTATCGAAGTCGATTCCCGTACCCTCCTCATTAATGTCTCGGTAATACATTTGAAGCCCGAATCGCTTACCTAATGATGCCCAAATTTGAAGACCAGTTGCTTTGTATATAGTAGTTTTTTTGTCATTTGAAGTCAACACCGAACCTTGAATTACTGGTTCAATATTAAATTGAAATGGTTGTAAAATATTCTTCGAAATACGATCTAAAGAATGTGTGGAGTCTATCTTTGAAAGAAAACGTAATCTGCCTCGCGGATCTTTCTTAAACCATCTCTCTTTTAAGCTGTTTACACTTCCTTCGTCTACACCAATTCCATATTCTTTAATATGAAACCTGAGTTCATTATGCTCTACTGCATTTAAGCGTATTTTTTGGGCATTATAAGCAGAATCAAGTTCATTGAGGTAAGCCGCAATTTGATTGCGAGTGAGTGGCCTTATCATATCATCAACAATGATATTACCACGAAGGGCTTGTCTATTCAAGTACTCATAGATACTATTATCTACATTTTCAAAAACAGCTTGTGAATAGCCTGAAATTGAAAAAAAAATAGTTACTGAAAGAAGTATACTTCTAAATAAATTAATATGCATTTTGGTCTCCTCTAAAAATATTGATGATGGTTTGTAGTACGATTTGAATATCAAAAAATATAGACCAACGATGAATGTAGTATAAATCGTGATCAACTCTTTTTTGCATATCAGATATACTCTTTGTTTCTCCCCTATAGCCATTTACTTGCGCCCAGCCAGAAATGCCTGGCTTAACAATATGCCTCAACATATAATTTTCAACAGTCTCAATTGATGCCATATTGAGTGGGACTGGATGCGGCCTTGGGCCAATGACTGACATATTACCGATCATAACATTCCAGAATTGAGGTAATTCATCAAGGCTGGTTTTACGTAAAAATTTGCCTAATCGCGTAACCCTAGGATCATTAACTTTAGCTTGAGCATAATTTCCAGCAGCATCTAGGTCTGCACTATCAATAGACATGGAGCGAAATTTATAACAAACAATCTGCTCATTGGATAACCCCCACCTTATTTGCTTGAATAATACAGGGCCTTTAGAAGAAAATTTAATCAATAATGACAAGAGGGGTAAAAGCCAAATACCAATGAAAACAAAAAACAGTGTTGAAAAGATTAAATCAAATAACCGCTTCATCATCCGGTTTTCCCATCTATCTAGAGGAAGCTTCTTGTAGTTCAAGACAGGCATTATACCAAGATCTGCAACTTCAATATTAGCATTGGTATATTTTTCAAGATCCGGAATCAACCTTACTTTTCTATGGTATTGTTCACAAATTTGTATAATCCTCTTTACAGCACCAGCCTCTGCATTTGACAACGCAAGTATAATTTCTTGGGTAGGTTGAACCTTCAAAATGGCTTCCAATTCTGAAAGATTCCCAAGATAAGGTACGTTTTGAATATTCACTTTTTCATCATCGATAATTCCGGAACAATGATAACCATAATAGGCAAATCGCTCTACCATCTCAATAAAATCAGAACCAGATCGAGTATAACCAATCAATATAAAATGCTCAGTCAATTCTCCTTTATAAATAAGATAGTGTGTATACTTTCGAATGATGTATTTAAAGAACACAGAGAATAAAAAAATCAGCCCGAAGAAAAGTGCCCAAAAATCATTTGAAATGCTTTTGGTTGAGAAGAGATAAAAAAAACAAGAACTACTCAATAAAACGGTAATTGAAATATTGTAAAATGAAACAATGATTTCTTCTGAGAATTTCTTTGTCCTTCGATCTATGTATAATTTAGAAAAAATACCAGCCAGAAACCAAGATGATATCATTATGAATAATACTAACAAGAATTCCTTCTTAGAAACCAATATCAAGTTGCTTTCATAGACATAAAAAGCTATCCCAAATGACAAAAAAATGGCAAATAGGTCAGCTATATATTTTGATTGTAGATAAAGCAGGTGCGAACGACTCAACTTCATGCGATAAAATTAAAGTTTTTATGCTATTTGAAGGCAGTTGCTATCAGAATGTGCGAAAGAGTTTTAGCCAATTGGACTCAAATGCTTCTAATGAAAAGTATTCATTAACCCGTTGATTTCCTTTTTGACCCATCTCACGCATCTTTTCGGTATTTAACAAAACCGACCGGAGGGTCTCTGCAGCCTTTTTGTGGTCATCTAAAGGCATGAAGGCACCTGTTTCACCTTCTAGTATCATTTCCGAGGCACCTCCTTGGAGGGTAGCTAAAACTGGTTTTCCAGAAGCCATTGCTTCTAACACGACAGTTGGCAAGGGATCTGGTAACAAGGAAGGGAGTACTAATAAGTCAATAGATGCAAGTATTGCCGGAATATCCCTTCTGTATCCAATATAAAAAACCTTATCCCCTAATTCATTGTCAACAATAGACTGCTTAAGTTCAGCCACATAATACTCATATCCTGGATAGGCATCACCTACCATAATAGCATAAACGTTCAATTCAGACACTTTCATCTCATCAAAAAAGCTTTTGATTATGTTCAAAAAATAAGCCTGGCCTTTCCAAGGTTGGACACGACCCACCATAGCAATAAGGATTGCATTATTTGTATTTTTCAACGTAAATGGGAATTCAGAATCATTTAGAGAAACGGCATGTTTAAAATCACTGGTTGGGATACCATTATGCAGTAAGTGAATATTTAATTTAGTTGATTGTTTCATCCAAAAATCCCTTGTAGCATCAGAAACAGCAATAACTTGATTTGATTTTTCAATCAACCTAACTAAAAAATATTTAAGTATGGATGGATTTTCAACAATTTCATGCAAATGCCAAATTAAGGGAAGTCCAGTCAACCATTTTAATATTGGACCGAGAATAACATTTGCAGAATTGATATAAATCGTTGAAACACTATACCTCTTAATCAGTCGGGTTATCTTATATGTGGCCGAGAGCCAAAGCATTACTCTACCCAATATTCCCCATGGGGTAAAATAACGTCTTCTCAACACCCCAACATTCACAATACAAACGTCAATGCCTAAATCTTCGAGCTCTTTAACTAATGTTCCATGATGAGGCAATATCACTACAACATCTTCTTTTTCGCGAACACATACTTTTACGATTTGCAGTAAAATTTTTGCAGAACCATATAAGTCAGCGCTACCATGTATAAAAAGTGTTGACATCCTTTAATTTGTTATGGCTTCTACTATTAGGTTATCGATAGACCATGACTTATCACATGTATTTCCCTGCAATGCATCATTTAATTGCAATACGAATACAGAATCTTTATGAGGCCGTGTAAACGAAATTCTATATTTAGAGCTCCCGTTAAAGCGGTCCTTGTAGGTACAAACACCTGGCAACAGTGTATCGATAGAATTTCCTCTAGGGGGTGCAGGAATGTCTACTCCGATCCAATCAGGATATGACTGCTTATTATTTGGGGTATTAGAAAATGTAGTGGATAATTGATATTGATTATTAACGCGTATATTCCATACATCTACTATGCCATTTACACTTTTTTTATTTCCCTCCCATGCATCATGAGCATAAAAATCGAATCCAACATAAACCATGTTGTGGGGTGGAAGTCGATACACTTTGATAGTAACAAGCGTATTATTAAACTCTCCAAGTACTTTCGTTCCATGAAATGAATGTACCCAATTCTCTAACGTTTGCCCCCACCCAGTTACTGCAGTAATATTTTCAGTAGAATTAGTTTCAAAATTTTGGGCATATACTGGCTCCCTAATAGTTAGATTTTTTTTACAGCCTGCTATAGATGACAATAAGATCATTAGCAGCAACACAATTAGTTGATTTCTAGACCGAATAGCTGAATTAAACATAGTACGTAATGACTTTCAAATATAGCCGAATTTGTCCTATTTTTAGAGCGATATTTAACTGAACCACAAATTGAATAAACCTGTTCGCATAGGAATCGACACACGTGACCTAAAGTTGGCTACAACAGGCACCAAAACCTACCTTTCAGAATTGCTGAAAAGCATTAAAAATTCCAATGTAGAGCATTATTCAATCCATGAATTTGGCTCGATATGGAAACCCTATTGGGGCAAAAATATCATTGGAAAAATCTATGAGCATATCAACTTTTTGATTTGGAAGCAATTTACTCTTCCGCTCAAAACCTTTCTCTCTAATTCAGATGCACTAATTTGCACAGACTACTACTTGCCTCTACTCAAAATCAAGGCGAAGCATATTGTCGTTTTTCATGATGCCCTATTCTTTGATCATCCCTCTTATTACCACCCTGCTTGGCTCAAGTGGTTTAAGTTTATTTCGCTTAATGCAGCTAAAAAAGCTGATGCAATTATCGTACCCTCAGTATTTTCATTATCTAGGCTAAGTATCTTTCTTCCCCTGCTCAAACAAAAAATGCATGTAATTTACCAAGGACCAAAAACAATAGAACAGGTAATTGCGCCAAGTTTGGCAACCCAAACTGCCTTGGACAATATTGGAAATATTCCATTTCTCTTGCATGTAGGAGGCTTGGAAAAAAGAAAAAATATTCCATTTTTAATTAAGGCACTGCATGAAGTTAGAAAATCAAAGAACATCAAATTACTCTTAGTAGGTAGACCAAATCCCAAAATATATAACAACAGTCACCAAGAGATTATTGAAACCATCAAAAACCTAAATCTTGAAAACGACGTTCACTTTACGGGGTACGTGCCAGACGAAGATTTACCATTTATATATAAAAGAGCTATGGCATATATCCTTCCCTCTACCTATGAAGGGTTTGGGATACCTATATTAGAGGGGTTCCAATATCATCTACCGGTTATTGTTGCAAACAACTCATGCCTAACTGAAATTGGAGGTGAGGCAGTATCAACTTTTTCCCCATTCCATTTGAATGAACTGGTTGATAGGATAAATGAATTACTAGAAAATCCGATATCTAGAAATTCACTTATAGAAAAAGGAAATCATAGACTTACCCAATTCAATTGGGATAAATCTGCAGCAGATTATCTCCATATAATTGATAACATTACCAAATCGAATGCTAACTAATTATGCATTACGAAAAACTTTTTGGAATCCGTTATGCAATCACCAATTATAATGAGGCGTGTGCCTTAATTATTGAAAAGGCATTATCCACAGAGAACCCAAAAAAATTTGCTGTAACACCACTTGCCGTTCATGGCTTAATAGAGGGATACAAAAACAAAATACTTAAATCCCAAATCAATGCAATTGACCTCGTTGTTCCGGACGGACAACCTATAAAGTGGGCATTGAACTATTTTCATCATGCTAATCTAAAAGATAGGGTTTATGGACCAACTCTCATGCTTCATGTACTTAAAGCATCACAAACAACTGGAGTGAAAATTTTTCTATACGGAAGCACAGAGAATACCATAATGAAACTAAGGAGTTTTATACAAAAAAAATATCCCGATGCAAATGTTGTAGGTATTCAAGCTGATCGATTTAGAGAGTCCACAAAAGAGGAAATAGAACTTGACCGAAAGACTATTATCAATTCAGGGGCAAACATCGTATTTGTGGGTAGAGGATGCCCTAGGCAAGAAAGATGGGTTGCCGAGAATAAGGATTATTTACCCGCTGTATTGATAGCTGTAGGCGCCGCTTTTGATTTTCATGCTGGTAATATGGAACAAGCACCTTCATGGATGCAGAGAAATGGATTAGAATGGCTTTATCGATTTACCAAGGAGCCCAAACGATTATGGAGAAGATACCTAATTACAAATTCGATGTTTCTAGGCCTCTTTTTAGTTTATGCATTTAAAAAGGTCTTTAGTCGATAATCCGGTAATCGGCATTATCAATTACCTTTACTACAGTGAACTTCCTCATCCCATTTTTGATTATTTTTCCGCTGGTATATTTTGCCAGCTTTTTCTATTCAATTAAACAAATACTATCAAAGCAACACGATGGGATATTATTTTTCTTCATTTTTGGACTACCAATATATATCACTACCCTTTCCGTTCTTAATCTTTATGGTTTAGGAGATCTCATACCTTTTGTTCAATACACAAAAGAAATAATAGTCTTTATGACTCTTTGTCTTTTAGTGTATGAGTTGAAGGAATATCCTAGTTTAACAAGTTTAGATAAAATTGTACTGATTTATTTTTTTTATACCCTTATTTACATATTTATTCCATTAGGAGGCTACACTATTTTTGAGAAAGCCATTGCATTTAAAAATATTGCTTTCTTCCCGTTAATATATTTTATCGGCCGTATCATAAAACCCGAAACAATTTGGGTGTCAAAATATAAAATTCTCATTTGTATTCTTGCAATAGCTACCGGATCTATTTTACTTTTTGAAATCGCTACACAGACGCACTTACAAACAATCACTGGTTATGCAGATTACAACTTTACTTTTTTAGGAGTTGAACCAACAGGAAATTATGGGCTAACATGGACCTTTGAAATCGAAGGCGGAATAAAAAGATTTGCGAGTTTCTTTGCCAACCCACTTGAACATGCAGCAGCAACTTTATTGACCATAGCTGTATTGTTATCGCTTCTTTCAAAAAAAGATGGCGAAAATAGAAATATTATATTACTTGCTGTATTAGCTGCATTAATTTCTGTACTATTTGCTCTTTCTCGAGCTTCACTAGCAGGATTTCTATTGGTCTTATACCTTTATGCCATTGTAACTAAAAAGAAAAAAATATTATTGGCATTTCACATTGTAACGGCGGTAATCTTAATTACGATAGTATACTTTTTAACAGACCATACCCTTTCTGAATTTATCATCAATACATTTAACTTTTCCAATTCATCAAGCCTTTCTCATTTAGTAGAATGGGTAGATGGTATAGAATCTATTACGGCACATCCACTAGGCATTGGACTAGGTGAATCGGGAAGAATTGCAGGAGAATTGGGTTTAAATACAGGGGGAGAAAATCAATTGATCATACTTGGTGTGCAGACAGGAATAATATCAATAATACTATACCTAGCCATGCTGATAATAAGTATACGCTGGTCTGTTAAACTTTTCATGAAAACAGCTGGGAAATCAAAACAGCTCGGCATATTGCTTTTTGTATTTAAAGTAGGAATGATCATCCCGATGCTAACAGCGTCAATCGAGTCGTATCTTTACATTAGTTACATGGGGTGGTTTCTAACAGGCTTACTCTCTAGTATATATCAGCAATTGATAATTAAAAAAGAATATGACGTTTCTTAAGAATACAATAGAGCTGATCCGTAAACAACGTTTTAATCCAAATTGGTTTTCAGGAATCATCTTAAATGATTTTTACTTACCGAGAAGAAGCTTATATACGTTCATCAAAGGGGAATCTAATCATATCCAAGGAAGAATTTTGGATATAGGCTGTGGTGAAAAACCTTATGCCCATTTATTTTCCTGTACTGAGTATATAGGCATAGACATTGAAACTACAACGGAATATCATGAAAAGCATAAGACAGATCTCTTCTACAATGGAGTAGATCTACCTTTTGAGAATAATAGTTTTGATGCAATTGTTTGCTTTGAAGTACTTGAGCATGTTTTTGAACCTGAGACTATTGTTCGTGAAATGTTTCGTGTGCTGAGGCCAGGAGGAACCATTCTGCTAACAACCCCTTTTATATGGAATGAACATGAAATACCATATGATTATGGTCGATATTCATATTTCGGGTTAAAAAACCTATTCACTAAAAACGGATTTATTATTAGTAAACAGAAAAGAATACTTTCTGGTTTTGCACTAATCATAACACTAACATCACTTTACGTGAGAGATGGACAAGAAAAGCTGAAAGGATTATTCCCTAAAAGCAGGCTAGGGAAAGTTGGAAGAGGGACGGTTTATTTAACCTTTAGGCCAATTTTTATGGCCTTTAATATTGCTGCAGTAGTAGCGCAGCTACTTCCAAAGAGTGAGCGATTTTACTTTAACAACGGACTATTGGCGAAGAAAAAGATCGATTCATAGAATCATACGAGTTGCTAATTCCATCTGAAATTGACCTTAGCACAGCACGTAATTTTTTGGGTCTTCTCAAAACTAAGAACCTCAAAATCAGAAGCGTGTAGTATACTATTTGAAATAAGAATACTGTTGGGGCAACATACCAACTAGAAAATTCCCTAAGTAGAAAAATACGATTTCGGGAATGCAAGTAAACAACAAAAGGATGAGTACGACCTTCATGAGTTTCTTGATTGGAGTTGACACTATATCCTGCAATATGATAAATTATTGATGAGGGTACATAAGAAATTATGTATCCCTTTTCTCGAACGCGAAAAGAAAATTCAACATCCTCGTAATATGTCTCGTAGGTCTCATTGAGTAATCCTAAGCCTTCCCCAGTAAAAAGCTTATTATTAATCAACATGCAACATCCCGTTGCCCAAGGCATAGTAGTAATAGAATCAAATTTACCACTATTCGTCTTGCCATAGCCTTTTGTACTAGTAAGTCCAATCCATTTATTAAATTTGTTTCCTGCATTCCAAATCAAATTTTTGTCATGCTGAAATAAAATTTTTGGTTGAGCGAGTCCAATAGTAGAATCCTCTTCCATAGAATCAAACAGATGACTTAAGAAATCAGATTCAACAGTTGTATCGTTATTCAATAATAAAGAATAATCAAAGCCAGATTCAATCGCATACTTGATTCCTACGTTACAACCTGCTGCAAAACCAAGATTTTCTTTAGATCTGAAAATAATAACATCGCTATACTTTCTTTTAATGCATTCAGCGATCGAAATAGTAGACCCATTATCAATCACAATTAACTGAATAGTAAAATTATCAGAAGGCTTTAATGCATTCAAGGATT
>CAJBBV010000068.1 GCA_903951405.1 uncultured bacterium | reverse complement strand
CTTAGGATTGCCACCTGATTTCAAATAAGCTAGAAGGTCTTTTAATTCTTCACCATTCAATCTATTGATAAGTCCACCCATCATGAACGAAGTCTCAGAAAGTCTTGTACGTATTACATCTTTCTTATTGATCTCTTTTACTGTTTGCATAGCAAATGGATTTTGACCAATATAATATTTGTCTGCATCCTCATTCACCATTTTACCCACTACTGAACTACCATCTTTTAGGTAGAAAACGATAGCCGCAAATTGATCTGAAATAGTTTTGTTCGGCTCTATGATGGATACCAGCATATCTTTATATGAGAAGCGAGTGCCTAAATTAGTGAGGTTCGGGCCAGCAATGCCACCTTCTCCACGCATGTTGTGGCATTTAGCGCATAGGCTTGCAGAGAACATGGCTTTACCTTGTTCAAAATTACGGCCACTTAATCCGTCTTTAATCAACGCTAAAGCGGTATCAACTTCCCAATCTTTTCCAGGTCCTTTTGGTTGAACATCTGAAATGGCAAGTCCCATTTGCGCACGAACAACCAATGAATCACCGGAGATGGTATTAAAATAAGCTTGTTTTTCTTTTGCTACATTTTTCAATGCATTCTTACGAATGATATTGATAAATCCAACAAAGCTATATCCCCCTTTATATCCAAATGCTTTATAAAACCATTTGAAATAATCGTCTTGTAAGGCGGGAGTCCAACCATTTTTGGCTTGACTCAATGCTGTTGCATAAAAAGTTTGTTGCTTTGGAGGAACACTAGCAAGCATACCTGCAATATCTAGACCATACTGTGGATTTCGAAGGATAAGATCAGAAGACTCCATAAATGTTTTCTGATCAGTTGGATCGTCTTTTGCACCAGCAAGGAGTGTCATTGTCTTTTCTACAGCCTTCGGCGCATCAAGATATATCAACACTTTACTTAATGACCTATTCAAGTTATTTGATGCAGCAGGGTATTGTGCATCAAGGTGGTTGATGACTTGATTTTTTATATCAGCACTAGGATTACCAAGGCGGATTAGAATTAATTCATACGCCCTTACTACATCAATTTTTTGATCATCAGTTAGTGATGATAAATTAATTGTGGTGAGTGCTTGCAATAATTTTTCTTTTACATTTTTATCGTTCAATCGTGCTAATGCAATAGCAGCTTGAGTAAGCGTTACTGGATCTTTTTCGTTTAATGCTTTCTCTTCCCATAGGTTTACGGGTTGGTGTTCCATGGCTAAACGAGCTGCATAGCGAATGAAGCGATCTGGATTATTAAGATACGGCCAAGCAACATCAATAGCATCTGCCTTAGGGGCAGTATGATATGTTTCTAATTTCTTTCTGATGTTTTGTGCTTCTGTTAGTGGAGTAGCCGCCAGCTTTTCAGTATTCTCTTTGTTGTCTTTATAGTACACACGGTATAAGTCTGATTCAATTCTACGACCACCTGTAAGGAAATACACTGCACCATCTGGACCTACCATTCCATCTGTTAACGGAAGAGGGGAACCTGAAATAAATTCTTCTCCCTTTGTTGTATAGGTTGCACCAGTTGGAACTGGTTGAACAGAATACATTACGCCAAACGTCCAATCGAATGTAAAAATCGAACGGCGATATTTTTCAGGAAAATGTGCGTTTTGTCCACTGAATACGCCTGTTGGGGAGCCTTGTCCAACATTAAGCATTGCTGGTAAATTATCGGCATTAGTTGGTGACCATTTATCCGTACCTGGGCGCCATCCGAATTCTCCACCACTTGGAACATGGCATATGCGGATTGGTCTGTACCATGGCAATCCAAAGTCCCACTCCATGTCTGAATCGAATGTAAATATGTCGCCAGCATCGTTGAAGGCAAGGTCAAATGGATTTCTGAAGCCTGAACTAATAAGATTGAAATTGGAGCCATCTGGATTCAATTGTCCAATCCATCCTCCATGAGTATTTACGGTACCATCGTGTCCGTTAGGATCTCTCACTAAAGGAAGTAAATTATCAATTTCTGAAACGGCTGCTGCAGCATAGCTATCCATTTTAGGAATCTTAGTAAAGTTTCCTGCGATTACATAAAGTGATTTACCGTCTGGTGATAATACAACACTGTGAGGCCCATGCTCGCCTTCGCCTTCAATTCTTCTAAGCAAGGTGATTTTATCAAATTGATCATCATTGTTTGTATCCTGAAGTCTATATAAACCACTTGGTTTAGAGTTTTCTTGATCACCTTCATCGTTTACCATTACATATAAGCTGTTGAATGCATACAGTAGGCCATGTGCATAACCAATTCTTCTGGCAATGGAGGAAGTGTCATTAGGCAAAAGCACCTCAATTTTTTCAACTTTAATTTTTTCTTTAGAGGTATCTGCACCAATGGCAGGTATAACCAATCGATATAGATTGCCATATTGGTCTGATGTAATCATTCTGCCTTTGTCGTCAAAGGTCATCGCAACCCAAGAACCTTGGTCATTTTCACCAGGGCTATATAAATGATCTGCTTTAAAACCTGCAGGTAGTTTTAATGCTGCAACCTTTGGGTCCTTTGAGATTTCAACAACAGCATCTGAATTATTACATGAAGTTGAACATTGAACAAGGCAATAAATTGCTACTAAAAAAGTGAATGAACGTAATTTTGTATACATGGCAAATTAAAATAGTTGATTTGAAAATAGTAAATAATCATAATAAGGTCAAAAGTTTATTGACTAATGTGTAATAATTACTCTTTAAGAAGAAATCCCATGAATTATAGATAATTAATTTGGCAAATCGACTCGATAAAATTCAATTTTCTATATTGCACAATATCTTTTAGTTTAACTCGATTCGAAAAATTATTCATGATATGATTAAAATTACAGAGCAACCCGGCAAGAATAGAGATCTTGAAACGAAAAGCATTGCTGAATTGACGGCAGCGATTAACGCTGAGGACAAAACAGTGGCATTTGAAATTGAAAAATCATTACCACAAATTAATGCCTTAATTGAGTCAGTTGTCAGTCACCTAGAAGCAGGGGGTAGAATGTTTTATTTAGGTGCTGGAAGCGGAGGGAGGTTGTCTGTTTTAGATATAATTGAATTGCCCACCACCTATGGCATTGAACCTGGGATTGTGGATGTAATACTTGCTGGTGGGAAAGAATACTTGGTGCAGGCATTAGAAGACAAAGAAGATGATACGAAGGCTGGGTGGCAAATGCTTTTAGAGAAAAACATATCAAATAAAGATATGGTAATTGGTATCTCAGCAAGTGGAACAACCCCATTTGTGTTATCAGCATTAATGTCTTGCAAAGAAAACAATGTAACAACTGGATGTATTGTGAGTAATCCCGATTCACCGATTGCTCAGTATGCCGATTTCCCAATTGAAGTAATTACAGGTCCTGAATTCATTTGTGGAAGTACACGAATGAAATGTGCAACAGCACAGAAAATGTTGTTCGATATGATTAGTACTACAACCATGGTTCGATTGGGAAGGGTAGAGGATAATCGTATGGTGAATGTGAGATTGATTAACGACAAGATTACCGATCGAGCGGTGAAAATGTTGATGGAGAAATCTTCCATTACGGATTACGATAAGGCTAAAGCACTATTACTTGCTAGTGGGAGTGTTAGAAAAGCACTTGATACACTATTATAAACAATGAATAATTCAGAATCAATTGTTGTAGTGCCATCTGAACAAGACCGACATCGGTTTAAATATCTTTTCATTATAGGGGTGTTGTTTTTTGTATTTGGTTTTGTGACTTGGTTAGGATCTGTTTTAATACCATATCTTAAGATTACGTGCGAGTTGAATAATGTTTCATCATACCTCATAGCATTTTCATTTTATATTTCTTATTTAGTGCTGGCTCTTCCTTCCGCAGCATTATTAAAAAAACAGGGTTTAAATGTGGGATGTCCTTCATATTCAATGATGAAGTACGCGGGATTTTAAATTTTAATCAAAAAAATAGTTTATTAGATGAAGCCAATTGTACAAATATCACTTGACCTAACCAATATCGACGAAGCACTTGAAACTGCAGCGATGGCCATGAGAGCTGGAGTAGATTGGCTCGAAGCAGGAACGCCATTGATTCTTGCTGAAGGTTTGCATGGTGTTAAAAAACTACGCGAAGCATTTCCCGGAGTGCCAATTGTAGCCGACTTGAAAACAATGGATGGAGGATACCTTGAAGCTGAAATGATGGCAAAAGCTGGCGCTACGCATGTAGTAGTGATGGCACGCGCCCATGCAGAAACAATTAAATGTGTGGTACAAGCTGGTCGTGATTTTGGTGCAAAGGTTATGGGGGATAATCTTGGCTGCCCGGATATGGTTGAAGCGGCTAAGTGGCTTGAAGACTTAGGATGTGATTATGTTATTCATCACATTGGTTATGATGAGCGAAGAGGAATTGCCGCTCAAGGCCTACGAATGCCAAGTCCACTCGATCAATTGAAACAAGTGGTAGATGCAGTAAAAATTCCCGTTCAAGCTGTAGGTGGGTTATCATTAGAGCAAGCTATTCAATGTCCATTGTTTGGAGCCCCACTAGTTGTTCTTGGTGCCCCACTCACAATAGATGCTGATGCATTTAAAACTGCTGATGGAAATTTAGAAGCATCACTAAGATTAATATGTGAAAAAATTCACGCATATGGCGATATTGCCATGAAATAATTCGTTTATAAACTATTGAATATGTCTATACCAAAAACGTCTCCTGGAGTAGTAAATTTTTCACAAGAAAAAGGCTCAGTAGAAATTAGAGAAATTGAAAAGCCTATCATCGGCGAAGATGATGTGTTGCTTGAAGTCATGAATGTTGGCGTGTGTGGAAGTGACCTTCATCAATGGACATCTGATCACAGTTGGACCGTAAATTATCCAGTTGTATTAGGTCATGAATTTGGCGGAATTATTGCTGAATTAGGAAGTCGAGTGTCTGGTTGGAAAGCCGGAGATCGCGTAGTAAGTGAAACAGCAGCAGTCATCAATCCTGCTAGCCCGTTATCAAGAACCGGATTATATAATCTTGATCCAGATAGAAAAGGATTCGGATATGGTGTTAATGGAGCGATGACAAAATATGTAAAGGTGCCAGCTAGATGCCTGCATCATGTTCCGGATGAATTGCCATTTGAACAAGCCTGTCTAACAGAACCTTGTTGTGTTGCATATAATGCAGTTGTAAATAATTCTCATATTAAACCAGGTGATCGTGTAATCGTTCTTGGCCCTGGTACCATAGGAATTCTTTGTGCAGCCATGGCAAAGCTCTGTGGTGCTGAAGTAGCGATTGTTGGATTGGAATCAGATCTTCATCGTCTTAATATTGCAAAACAGTATGGTTGCGTTCCAATTGTTGGTGATGCAACGGAATGGGCAATGAAGAAAGATGGACTTGGTGCAGATTTTATTATTGATGCTGCAGGGGCAAGCATTACATTAAAGATTGCTATGCAATTGGTTCGTCCAAATGGCCACATTACAAAAGTAGGATGGGGTCCTCAACCATTAGGATTTTCATTGGATCCATTGGTTCAAAAAAATGTAACCCTTAAAGGTAGCTTTAGTCATAACTGGCCAATCTGGGAAAAAGTAATCGGCTTGCTAGCAAGTGGAGCACTTGATGTTAAACCTATTATCGGCGGTGTATGGCCAATTGAACAATGGCATCAAGCATTTGAAAAAATGCACAAAGGTGAAGTAGTAAAAAGTGTGCTTAAACCTTAATCGTATGAGATTAGAAAATAAAGTCATTATTGTCACAGGAAGTACTACGGGTATTGGTAAAGCCATTGCTATACGATGTGTTGCAGAAGGAGCTAAGGTGGTTGTCCATGGATTAGAAGAAGCATGGGGCAAAGAGGTAGTGAATGAGCTAGGCGAAACAAATGCTGTGTTGCATATTTCAGATTTAAGTTTAGATGGATCACCAGAGAAACTTGTTGAAGCCGCAATCAATGCATTTGGTAAACTGGATGCCGTAGTAAATAACGCTGCAATAGTAGCCTCGTCTAATATTCAGTCAACAGATAAAGCATACCTGCAACGTCTATTAAATGTAAATACCATTGCTCCCTTTTTGTTAATAAAAGCAGCATTGCCCTATTTAACAGCACAACATGGTTGTGTGTTGAATATAGGCTCTGTCAATGCATACAGCGGAGAACCAAACCTTTTAGCCTATAGCATTTCAAAAGGGGGTTTGATGACCATGACACGTAATCTAGGTGATACTCTTCATCGAGAAAATGGCGTTCGTGTAAATCAAATCAATCCAGGTTGGGTGTTAACTGAAACAGAACGTGAACGGAAAAAGGAACATGGCTTGGCAGAAGATTGGTATAAAGATCTCCCTTCGGTGTATGCACCTGCTGGAAGAATTCTATGGCCAAGCGAAATTGCAGCAGCTGCCATGTATTGGTTGGCTGATGAAAGTGGGCCAATTAGTGGACAGGTTGTTGATTTAGAACAACATCCTTTTATTGGGCGTAATCCACCAAAGGATACCAGTACAATCCCTGTAAAAAAATAAAAAATTATTTTCAATGCCCAAATTAGCCGTATTCCCTAAAGCATTTATGCAAGCCTTATGTAAGGATGGAACAATGCGTGTATCAGAATGGATTGAGCTTGCCTGTAAACTTGATATCGATGGTTTAGAATGGTATGCTGGTTTTTTGGAGATGAACGACGAAGCCAATTGGGGGAAGTTTAGAAAACAAGTTGAAGATCATGGGAAGGTAATTCCCATGATGTGTTGCTCTCCAGATTTTACACATCCTGATAAATCATTTCGTGATGTTGAAGTTGAAAAGCAAAAGAGATGGATTGATATGACGTATGCGTTAGGCGGTAGTTATTGTCGTGTGCTCTCTGGACAACGTCGCCCTGAATTAACAATTGATGAAGGCGTGAAGTTGGCGGCTGATTGTAT
>CAJBBV010000067.1 GCA_903951405.1 uncultured bacterium | reverse complement strand
CTCCAACATATTCATAGCCTTCATATAAGAATCTTAACTCTTCACAATACAGATCCGTAAATAAAAACTTCTCCGCCGTTGTATGTTTTCCACCATATATAGCGGACAGAAAAGTCGAAATACCAAGCTTCCCTCGATAAGTCGGTGGCAAGTTTAATATACTTGTAAATAAGCCCCAAAAATTACAGGTTCTCCACTTAAAAAGTTGTCCACCATCATAAAACTGGCTCAACAATAAGTTAATTGGTGTTGACTCGGAATTAGCCGGATTCTCAATACACCAAGCCTTGTAGTTCTTATCCATACTATCCAAATGTTCCTTGGCAATTGATCCATCTAAAATATCTGCATAAAAATCTTCATATCCAGAATACTGAAACTTATTGCGATAGTGCAAAGCAGCGACAAAATGTTTTGTGTTAACCAGATCCGTGATTAGCGGAATTAATAAGCGGTAATGCAAACTTTTGTATGCAATTCCATCCGTAAGTAGGTGTGCACAATTATCCTTTCCCTTTCCAATGCATTGATTTCGTGAACAAGGTCTAAATCTTGGTGCATTACATTTTGGACATAAAAAACTGAATGTTAATTTCCCGACAAAGACACAGCAATCGTTCTGACATTGAGGAAAATCTATCCAACGACTTCCTTTCCTGACATATTTTTTCGCTTCTGAAACGGCATTCATATTGGAAATACTATCGTCATCATCATTTTCAGATACATCATCAGCAGTTTCCTCTTTGCCGCCGTCTTTATCATTATTTTTACAAGTGCGAATATGTCTTTTTCTCAAAGAATTCCTGCCCAATGTTGTCAAAGTAATTGGAAGATTTGCTTGATGACCCCAAGTATTGTGTATTAGGTTTAAGATATCATGCTCTGCTTTTTTGGTTAACAGATTCTTGTTGCATATAGAGGTAAACTCCCTTGTCCATTCTCCTTTAGAAAATTGAGAACCTTTAAATAACGGAACTTGGTCATCATATTCAAGAGCGTTGTTCGGATTACGAATATAATGTTGGACGGAATCCACAAGTAGCATAATACTAAACTTTTTATCAACAAGGTCAACTTCACTCTTAAAATCTTTTAAGGTCAGCCGTTCAATAGTTTCAATATTATCTGCAGAATTATTATTCTCAGACCAATAATTAACGTTTTCTTCGAGCTGTGTTTGAACATCTATAATATCCTGTGCATCCTTTTGCACCTCCGAGGACGAACTTGACGCTATATTTTTATTTCTTTTTCGTTGTGAATATACAGACAAATAAGAATGAAATCTTTCGCTTCTTTCGAACATTTCTCTGTTAATAAGTATAGCCAAAATTAAAAGTAAAGAAAATCAGATACTCTCAACGGAATGAACTAAAATATGAAACTGGCAAAAATATGAAACTGACGTGTCCAACGGAGTGTACTCAATATAGGTTAGGCCCCCTTCGTGAGTACCCATTTCATGTTAGGGGTTCATGTGTACCCATCGACATTCTACAGGCAAATGG
>CAJBBV010000066.1 GCA_903951405.1 uncultured bacterium | reverse complement strand
TGTTTATCCTCCTGTTGAAATGGTTTTTGATCAATCACTCAACTTACTCGATTATCAAATTTGTCCAGCCAACATTTCAGAAAATATATTGTGGAAAGCAGAAGCACTAGCTTTAGCTGTTGCTAAAAATCTTAAGTCGCCGGGTATCTTTGCCGTAGAAATGTTTACAGACAAGGATAACAATGTCTGGGTAAATGAAACAGCACCTCGTGTGCATAATTCAGGGCACCATACGATTGAAGCACATTATAGTTCTCAATTTGATATGCTATGGCGAGTGATGTTGGATTACCCACTTGGTAACACCCAGAAAATCATGTCATCTGTAATGGTTAACCTTGTTGGTTCAGAAGTCTATACTGGGAATGCAGTATATGAAGGATTGAACGAGGTCTTGTCCATTCCCAATGCATACGTACATTTGTATGGCAAGAAGGAAACGAAACCAGGAAGAAAGATGGGACATGCTACCATCATGAGTGAGGACCGACAAGAACTTCTTCATCAAGCGAATAAAATCAAACATACCCTTTTTGTAAAAGGAGATAAAAAAATATAAATCATACACCATGCCAGTTAAATCTAAATCATCAAAGAGCAAACCCATTGTTAGCATCATCATGGGAAGCGATAGCGACCTGCCCATTATGAATGCAGCCGCTGATCAATTGACTGAGTTTGGCATTGCGTTTGAATTAACGGTAGTATCAGCACACAGAACTCCAGAACGCTTGATGAAGTTTGCTGCCACAGCCGCATCAAGAGGCATCAAAGTTATTATCGCTGGAGCAGGCGGCGCAGCTCACCTTCCGGGCATGGTAGCTTCTGTCTCTACCCTACCTGTTATTGGCGTTCCAATCAAATCCTCTAACTCCATTGATGGATGGGATTCTGTTCTATCTATATTACAAATGCCCAACGGCATACCGGTTGCTACCGTTGCATTGAATGGTGCAAAAAATGCTGGAATACTTGCCGCATCTATTTTATCGACTTCTTCAAAATCGATTGAAAAGAAATTGATTGCCTTCAAAGAGAAAATGAAAACGGATGTCGTATCGAAAGCCAAAGCATTAAAAGGCAAGGGCTATAGCAATGGATTTGATTAGTCTTTAATCCAAAATCAAGACAATAAATAATTGCTCAAGGGATAATGAGTTCGCAACAATCGTGCGAACAAATGCTTGTCCGTGTGCTGCATAAAATGGCATAAAGTTATCTACCCTTTCTTGTAAATTATTATTCGGGAAAAGTTCACTCTTTAATTTCCAAATGCGTTGCAATTGAATGGATTGTTTTTTTCGCTCTGCACGCAACATCTTTTTCTCAAGCGTTTCGATTTTTTTAAGCAAGTCGATTTCTAAGGCATGCACATGTTGTGTAAGACTTTTATCTACCGACCCGGCTTCTTTCTTTAGACTAGAAAACAGTTCTTTCGCTTGTGTAATTTGTTTATCCAATTCCAACGGACGACCAGTCCACTTTACCACCATCTCATTTGCCAAGACAGTCTCGTCTTTAAATAAATCCGCCACACCAATTCCGAGTTCATTCAACTTGTGCTGCTGCTTGCTGTTCATGATGATGAAACTGTTGCGCAAAACCAACACTGGAAAAGGAACTTGATAATGCACAAACAACTCCTTCAATTGCATCCAATAGGCCACCTCAGATCCGCCGCCGATAAAAGCAATGTTTGGCAAGATGGATTCTTGGTAAATCCCACGAAGAATTACATTGGGACTAAACCGCTCTGGATAATTTTCTAACTCAGCTAGAATTTCGTTTTCGGAAAAATGAATAGCTGTTCCATCAACGGAATATGTATTACCGCGTTTATCAATTCGATTGCGAATATTATCACGCAAATAAAATAGGTTAACCGTTCTTGGAGATACTTGCAAATCGAAATGCTGACTTAGCGCTTCATTTGTTTTGCTGACTATTTCAGCAGCTGTTCCATGAAGCAAATCATCCTTGAAAATCTTTATCATCGATTGCTTGAGTTCTGAAAGATCAGGCTGCAAAACCAACAGGCCTTCTTCTTTGAACAAGGTATTCAATAACAAAAAAGTAGCATAGGCGATGTCAACACCAGGCTGATAGGCCGACTTCAACGCCGTAATTAAATCAGCAGCAAATGGAAGATGTCCCAACTCGTTTTCTATCTGAAGAATCAAATTCTTCACTTCTTTATCCACCTTCATTCTGCCTACAGCGCCCTGCTGATCGGTATTCCATCGATATGATTTTCCATGAATGGCAAAGCGAGAAAGTTCATCCAAGTCATTGTCTTCACTACCGATATAAAATACCGGAACAAAATGCTTTGCAGGATATGCTTCCGACAATTGCTTTGCCAACACAATGGCATGCGCTGTTTTATAGATAAAATATAAATACCCGGTAAATATATTGGGTTGATGTGCCGTACAAATGGTAAATGTATTGTCATTCAAGAGCAGCTCAATATGTTGCCGTTGAAGATCAGATGCGTCAATATCCCTATACGCTTGTTCAAATACACGATGAATTAATTTTCTATCTGTATGGAACGAAGCCCTCGCTTCAATTGCTGCTTTTATCCCGGCTAAATCTGGTTGATTCGAAAAAAAAGGCGTTAATGTTGGCTCATTATTCAAGTAAGCATGAATGAGGGATGAGAACTTTCCAGTTTCTTGGTATGTAATATATGTTGCGGTTGCGTTCACAGATTAAAATTACGTAAAACTATAAGGTGATTTATAAAAGGTTGCTAGTCGACTACCTCGCCTTCCAAGTCATAGTCGTATGCCTTGCTGATGAGTACATTGACAAAATCTCCTGGTTTCAGGACTTTTTTAGAATGAATGATGACTTCATTATCTACTTCAACACTATCGAATTCAGTTCGACCAATATATCGACCTGCTTCTTTTTTGTCCACCATCACTTTATATACCTTACCGATATAGGCTTGGTTTTTTTCAAAACTGATTTCCTGTTGAAATTCTATGATCTCTTGAGCACGCGATTCTTTTTCTTCTGATGATAAGGTATCTTCCAATGTAAACGCTGAAGTATCTTCTTCATGAGAGTAAGTAAATATTCCTACCCTATCAAATTGCATTTCAGCTAAAAACGATTTCAATTCTTCAACATCTTCTCTTGTCTCTCCTGGGAACCCTGCAATCAGGGTAGTACGCAGACAAATACCTGGAATTTTATTTCGGATTTCTTTGATTAGGTCTTTCATTTCCTGTTGCGTAATCTGACGGTTCATGGCCTTCAACATTCTATCACTTGCGTGTTGCAAAGGCATGTCGAGATAATTACAAATATTCGGATGCGCGTTGATGGCATCAATAATGTCGATTGGAAATTTTGACGGATAGGCATAATGAAGCCTGATCCAATGAAGTCCTTCTACAGCGGCCAGTTTATTCAACAGTTCAGGAAGCATGCGCTTTTTATAGATGTCTAATCCATAATAGGTAAGCTCTTGAGCTATCAGCATGATTTCTTTTACGCCTCGTTTCACCAAACGATTGGCTTCGTCTACCAGCTCTTCGATTGTTTTGCTTTTGTGTGCACCCCGCATCAACGGGATGGCACAAAACGAACAGGTTCGGTTACAGCCTTCGCTGATTTTCATGTAGGCATAATGAGATGGGGTGCTAAGCAATCGTTCTCCGAGCAATTCCGATTTATAATCTGCATTCAATACCGCCAACAAGCCGGGCAATTCCATCGTTCCAAAATACGCATCTACCTCAGGTATTTCTGCTTCTAAATTTTGCTTATACCTTTCGCTTAAACAACCCGTTACAAATACTTTGTCGAGTTTGCCTTTTTTCTTCAATTCCACTTGATCCAGGATTGTATTGACACTTTCCTCTTTTGCTTTGTCGATGAATCCGCAGGTATTGATGACCACGATATTATGGTCGAGTTTTTTATTTTCATGCACTACATCGAACGCATTGGCTTCTAGTTGTCCGCTCAACACTTCACTATCCACCATATTTTTACTGCACCCGAGGGTGATGATGTTGATCTTGTCTTTTTTGATTGTTCTTGTCTTCATTGTTGTCGTTTAGCGGTCCAAATAGCCGTTAGGCATTGCCTAATTCTTACTCTAGCTTTTTGCTCCGCAAAGGTAGTCATTACCTGAACTCAATTGTCAATATAAACACTCCCAGTCAGTCGGTACACTTATCTGTCATTCCACCCATTCAACTGTCATTCCGAGCGAAGTGAGGAATCTTGCCTTTACTCCTCTGTCATTCCAACCATTCAACTGTCATTCCGAGCGAAGCGAGGAATCTTGCCTTTACTCCTCTGTCATTCCAACCATTCAACTGTCATTCCGAGCGAAGCGAGGAATCTTGCCTTTACTCCTCTGTCATTCC
>CAJBBV010000065.1 GCA_903951405.1 uncultured bacterium | reverse complement strand
CTTCTCATATAAAGATATGCTGGTATCCATCATAGAGCCGAACAAAACTATTTCAGATCAATTTGCGGCTATCGTTTTCTACCTAAAAGATGGTAGTTCAGTAGTGGGTAAAATGGTGAATGAAGATGCAGACAAATATTATATTGGTCAAAATCCATTTGCTATGCAAACAGTAAAAGAGATCAATAAGAAAGATGTAATACGTACAAGACTCTCTGAGACTTCGTTCATGATGGGTGGACTTATCAATAGATTGAATGGTGAAGAATTAAAAGACCTTCTAGCTTATTTGAAATCAGGTGGCAATCCTAAGGACTCTATATTCATAGCTAAAAGCGTTAAATAATGTCTTTGAATAGGGTACCTGATTGGCATGAAAAAATTTCTAACCCCGCCCAAGTTGGTGGAATAGAAACGTCTGTTCTTGATAACGGACTTGGACGGGGTACTAGAATAGCGTGGATCAATACAGGTACTGGATTACGCTACAAAGTGGTAATCGACAGAGCAATGGATATTGCTGACGCATTTTATAATCAACATAATCTTGCTTGGTTGAGTCATAGTGGAATAACTTCTCCTCAACCCTTGTCCAACAAAGGTATCGATTGGCTTCAAACCTTTGGAGGTGGATTGCTTACAACATGTGGCCTATCTCATGTAGGTGGTCCAGAAAAAGATGAATTTGGTGAGCGTGGCGTACATGGTGAAATTAGCAATACCGCTGCTGAAATCGAATCGATTATTCAACCCGACCCAGCGAACAATAAATTGGACATGCATATTACGGGCATCATCAGGCATACCCCAATATTCGGTCCTGCACTCGAATTAAAACGTACCATTTCCGGAAAACTAGGCGAGGCTAAAATTTGGATACACGACAAAGTGACCAATAGAGGAAATCAGCCAGCACCGCACATGATTTTATATCACTGCAACTTTGGTTGGCCATTGGCGGATGAAGGAACTGAACTTCTTTGGAAAGGGAGGTGGAAACCCCGTTTTGAGGATAAACCAAATAGAATATTCAACAACAATAACAACTTTCGTCGCTGCCCCGCTCCGATGGAAGAGCATGGTGGAACTGGCGAAGATGTTGGATTCATTGATATTGAACATGATGCCAATGGAAAATCAGTTTGTGGCTTATTCAATCCTAAAATCAATCTCGCCCTCGCATTACGATTTGATAAAAAACAACTTCCTTGGTTAACCAACTGGCAACATTGGGGCAAGGGTGAATATGTCACTGGACTTGAACCAGGCAGCCACCCCCCTATTGGTCAAGCAACTGCGAGAAAAGATGGATCCCTTCTTTTTATTGCTCCAGGAGAAACTAAGGAATATAATTTGGAAATTGCCCTTATGCATGATCCCAACGAAATAAAAACTTTTTTGGCTGAATTTTAATCATCAATCATTTTGATAGAGAAACTTAATTACATTACTACTCCAATTATTTAAACCAGTTAACTAGAATCAATGGAAAATTTGAAATTGGCTGAATTAGCCTTAGAACAAGGAAAAGGAATATTAAGACTTGCCCCAACTTGGGTACCTCGATCTTTTTGTGTGCCAGGAAGAAGAATAAAACTTCACCCGGATGATTATTATGTTTTAGGTGGAGAACGCGGTGGTATTGATGAACGTTGGCTATCTTCTACGACACCTGCCATGAACGGCCCATTAACTGGCGAGAATGAAGGATTAAGCCCAGTTGTTTTTTCTGATGGTGGTAAAGAACAGCAAATACTTCTTAAGGATGTTATTTCCGCTCTAAAAGGGAAAATTATTGGTGACCGTTTATGGAACGAACATGGTGCTTGGCCTATGTATTCAAAGTTTTTTGATAATATGGGCCCATTACCTCATCACGTTCACCATAACGACGAAAAAGCAGCATTGATTGGACAATTCGGAAAGCCTGAAGCTTATTATTTTCCACCACAATTAAATAATCATGGTGGTGATTTCCCCTATACATTTATTGGTATTTGTCCAGGTACAACGCGCGAGCAAATCAAAGAATGCTTGTTGAACTTCACAAAAGGAGATAACAAGATCACCAACTACTCACAAGCCTTTAGGCTAGAACCAGGAACCGGATGGGATGTACCCCCAGGACTCCTTCATGCACCCGGTAGTTTATGTACTTATGAACCACAAAAGGCCTCAGATGTATTCGCTATGTACCAATCATTGGTTAACGAAGCGATTATACCAGAGGTGTTACTCTGGAACGGAACACCAAAAGAGAGCATTGGAGATTATGATGCCTTATTAGATGTAATTGATTGGGATCTTAATGTTGATACACATCTCATGCAAAATCGATTCATGGCGCCAATTCCTGTAAAACCAGAAGCTGAAATGAATGCTGGAGGATATAGTGAAAAATGGATCTGTTATAAATCAGCTGCATTCAGCGCAAAAGAGCTGACTGTATTACCAGGCAAAACTGTCACCATTAAAGACAGTGCTGCTTATGGTATGATAATGATGCAAGGACGTGGAAAAATGGGCGTATGGGAAATAGAAACTCCATCATCTATTCGTTACGGACAATTAACCAATGATGAATTTTTCATCACAGAAAAAGCTGCGACAGAAGGTGTGACTATAACAAATGATTCAACTACTGACCCTATCGTGATGCTCAAGCATTTCGGTCCTGAAAATCCAGATCTTGCACTCTAAAAAAATCACTAAGTCTGAACACTATTCAGATCACTTGGCTAAAAATTAAACGAAAATGAGAAAAGGTAAACATTTAAGCAAACTATATTTTGCCATTTTAGGAGTACTGTTTTTTACAGTGTCAGCTTTTATGCTACTTAATGCTGATCATAAAAAACTTTCAATCAAAAAAGGTTCTCATATTATTTTAATAGGCAACAACCTTGGCTCAAGAGAAATGAATTTCGGTCACTTTGAGACCGCCTTACAATTGAGATATCCAGATAGCATGTTATATATTCGTAACATGTGTGATGGTGGCAATACGCCAGGCTTTAGACCACAATCAGCACGTCCCACCCCTTGGGCATTCCCTGGTGCAGAAAAATTTCAAACTGAATTAGCAAAAAATCCTCATACAGAAGGGTTTAATGAATATCCTGATCAGTGGATCACTCGTCACAAAGCAGACATTATCATTGCTTTCTTCGGTTACAGTGAATCATTTCAAGGAAAAGCTGGACTAGAAAATTACAAAGCCGAATTGAATGCATTCATCAAGCATACATTGAAACAAAAATACAATGGAGTTTCAGCACCGCAATTGGCTATTGTTTCTCCTATTGCATTTGAAGACCTGTCGAAAAAATTCGACTTACCAAATGGCAAGACTGAAAATACAAACCTTGCCCTCTACTCTAGTGCGATGAAAGAGATTGCAGCAAAAAACAATGTGCTTTTTATTGACGCCTTCACGCCAACAAAAGAATGGTTTGCTGATGAAACTTCTAGCTACACAATTGATGGTTCACAAATGACTGATGAAGGTTATGCTAAATTTTCCCCATTATTAGCAGACAAACTATTTGGGAAAACAGCTACCACAGCAGAAGCAAACCGTGAATTAGTTCATGCTGCCGTGATGGAAAAAAATTGGCTGTGGCATAACGATATTAAAGTACCAAATGGAGTGCATGTATATGGACGCAGATATGACCCCTTTGGGCCAGATAACTACCCCGCCGAAGTAGTTAAGATTCGTGAAATGACCTTGATTAGAGATCAAGCCATTTGGGCAGCAAACCATGGAGAAATAATGGATGTAAAAACAGCTGATGATAAAACGACTGTTTTGCCTCCAGTAAAAACAAACTACGATCCTAAAGAAAAAAATGTCGATCCTAAATATTTATATGGTCAAGACGCTTTAGATAAATTTACTGTTGCCCCTGGCTATAAAATCGATTTGTTTGCCGGCGAAACTGATTTCCCTGATCTCGCTAACCCTGTTCAAATTTCATTTGATAACAAAGGTAGATTATGGGTTGCCGTCATGCCAACATATCCCCATTGGAAACCAGGCGATCCAAAGCCTAATGATAAATTATTAATTTTTGAAGACACCAATGGTGATGGCAAAGCAGACACTCAAAAAGTATTTGCAGATAATTTACACCTTCCGCTTGGCTTCGAACTTGCACCAGAAGGGGTATACGTTTCACAAGGAACAAATTTTGTTCTCTTAAGAGATACCAACGGGGATGACAAAGCAGATACAAAAGAAATCATCTTAAGTGGTTTTGACGATCACGATACACACCATAACCATCATGCCTTTACGACAGATGCATCAGGTGGTATTTACATGGGTGAAGGAGTTTTCCTATTAAATGATATTGAGACTTCATACGGTACAGTTCGAGGTACAAACGGAGGTTTTTTCCGTTATGATATCAACCGTAAAAAATTAGACCGCATTGCTCAGTTAGCTATTCCCAATCCTTGGGGTATTGCATTTGATGAATGGGGGCAAGTTTTTTATGCTGAAACTTCTGGTCCAGATGTAACATGGATGACTCCCGGAACAGTTAAGTCAAGGTACGCCGACGAAACTCCAACACCTGCAAATATTATTGAAGACAAACATCGTGTAAGGCCAACATCTGGACTTGAATTTATTTCAAGTCGACACTTCCCTGATGAAGTGCAAGGCGACATGTTGATCAACAATACCATTGGGTTTCTTGGAACGAAGGAACATATTATGAGCAATGATGGCAGTGGATACAAAAGTAAACACAGACAAGATCTTGTAAAATCAGCTGACTTTAATTACAGGCCCGTTGATCTTGAATTTGCCCCTGATGGTTCACTTTATATTGCAGACTGGCATAATGTGCTTATCGGACATATGCAACACAATGCACGAGATCCATTACGCGATCACGTACATGGAAGAATTTATCGTGTAACCTATCCTTCTAAACCATTAGTTGTTCCAGCTAAAGTATATGGTGCTAGCATTGATGAGCTATTAGAAAATCTTAAACTGCCTGAATACAGAACTCGATATAGAACTAGAAGAGAATTACGTGGACGTGATGGTGCAGAAGTGATGACTCATTTAAGCAAATGGATTACTCAACTTGATAAATCATCTGCTAACTATGAACACAATTTATTAGAAGCCCTTTGGGTAAGTTGGGGTCTAAATAAAGTAAATCAGCCTCTACTAAAAACATTATTACATGCTAAAGATTACCGTGTACGCGCTGCAGCAGTTGAAGTACTAAGATTTACTGGCTACAAAATAGCCGACCAAACAACTTTATTAATGGGTGCAGCCAAAGACGTGAATGCACGTGTTCGACTTGAAGCCATTGTATCGGCCTCTTGGCTTGATAAAAATATCGGCCTCCCCATTGTATTAGAAGCAGGGAAAAAACAAATGGATAGTTGGATGATTGAGCCATATAAAACGGCTGTAGCCCACCTAAATGGCCGTGCACGTGAAGAAGAAAAAGAGGAAGAGGATAAAACACCATCAGCAGGAGTTGATCCTAAGTTGATGCAAAAGGGTAAAGCCATTTATTCAAGAGAAGGATTTTGTAAAACCTGCCATCAAGCTGATGGTAAAGGATTAGATGCATCAGGGTTCCCTCCTCTCTATGATTCAAAATGGGTTGCTGGAAGTGAAGACAGACTAATTAAACTTGTAATCAAAGGGATGTATGGTCCGATTGAAGTCAATGGAAAGAAATATCCGGGGCAGGTGCCTATGACACCATTTGGTGGCATGTTGAAAGACGATGAAATGGCTGCAGTGCTAACCTATGTTAGAAATTCTTTTGGAAATAAAGCTTCTGCAATCACTGCCCAAAAAGTAAAAGAGGTGCGTGCTTCCATAAAAAACAAAACAGGCTTTTATTCTCCTGAGGAATTACTGAAAATACATCCTTTAGAAAAATAACTGCTCAGAAAAGCCACTATTCATAAAGAACTAAAATAAACTTGCCATGAAAAATTCATTACAGATCAAGCCACTTTTCTTCGTGCTGTTATTTTTACACCTATTCGTTTTGGGATTTTCACAAGCAAAAAAACAACATGGTGGGGAAAAGCCATTGATTGTTTTTGTAACTGGAGATCATGAATATAGTGGAGAGTCTACGCTTCCTATTGTGGCTAGAGAGCTAGAGAAGAACTATGGATTTCGCACCAAAATACTAAAGGCATATCCAGATCACAATGCTGAAGAAAATATTCCAGGACTAGAAGCATTGAAAGATGCAGACATGGCTATATTCTTTTTGAGATGGCGCAGGCTACCTGCAGATCAAATTAAATTCATTGAAGATTATTTGAAAACGGGTAAGCCACTAATGGGTTTTAGAACAACAACCCATGCGTTTAAATATCCAGAAGGTGATCCATTGGAAAAATGGAATGGTTTTGGCGAAATGGCATTCAATACACCTCCCGGCTGGGGCGGGAAAGCACACCATACCCATTATGGCCATACTTCATCAACAGATGTGAATATTATACCAGCTCAAGCAAAAAATCCTATTCTACATGATGTAGGCGATAGTTTTCATGTGAGGTCTTGGTTATATCAAGTGTTACCTGAATTCCCATCACGCGGATCAGTAGCATTAATGGTAGGTCACTCCGTAAATTCTGAAAATCCAAACCATTTCGAGAATCCTGTAGCTTGGACAGGAAAAAATATGTATGGTGCAAAATTCTTTTTCACCACAATGGGACATCCAGAAGATTTCGATCAAGAGCCTTTTCAGCATCTTGTGATCAATGCAATACATTGGACAGCTGGTAAATCAATACCCAAAAAATGGGCTGGGAAAATGGCCATTAATGTACCCTATAGAGATTGAGTTTTAATTGATAGACAATGAATAAAATAGGATTTAATACACTTGTTTGGTCAGCTGTGGTATCTGATGACCTATTCCCTATCATCGATAGATTAAAAGAGATTGGCTATGATGGCGTTGAATGTTTAATTGGGTCACCTGATGAAAAGGCATACAAACGATTTGGAGATCACGCACATAAAATTGGGTTAGAAACAACTTCAGTTTTTGTTGTCGGGGTTGATGAAAATCCAGTAAACCCTTCCGCAGAAATTCGTGCTCGCGGATTAGATCGAATAAAATGGGGAATTGATCGTGCTCACGATATGAATGCAAAAGTGATGTGTGGTCCGTTTCATTCCGCCCATGGATTCTTCACTAAAAAACCACCGCAAGACGAAGAATACCAGCGATGTGCTGAAGTACTACACGCAGCAGGTGAATATGCAGCACAAGCAGGAATTACACTAGCGTTAGAAGCACTTAACCGTTTTGAATGTTATCTCTGCAACACCATGGAACAATTACAGCGCTTAATTAAAGCCTCTGATCATCCGAATGTGAAAGCCATGTTCGATACGCACCATGCTAATATCGAAGAGAAAAAAAATCAAACCGCATTACAAACGATTGCTCCTTACCTAGCCCACGTGCACATCAGTGAAAATGATCGGGGTACACCTGGTGACGGACTTGTGCAATGGGATGAAAATTTTTCTGCACTCGCAGATATAAAATTTGATGGTTGGTTAACCATTGAAGCCTTTTCTCGAAATGATCCAGATTTTGCGAATGCTATTAACGTATGGCGAGAATATTCCGCCCCTTGGGATATGGCAACAAAAGGATTAGCCTTTATTAAAGAGCAATTAAGTGTTAGACAATAAGAAAACGTATTCATTAAATATACCCATATGCAACAAAACAATTACCCAAAATTACACAATGCAACATGGCCTGGTATTGTAGGCAAAGGCCCAGATTCTGAACCTCCAATTTCTTTAGACACTTTATTAGAACTAACAGCAAACGCAGAAGTGAATGGTGTTAAGTTTGATGGCATTGACATTGGACTTTTCGCCCCACATTTTGATTTAGATAGTTCAGATGATGGGATCAAGAAATTAGCAGAAAAAGTTTCAGCTCTAAATTTAAATATCGGAAGCTTAGTGGCTCCTATTTGGGGCGGACCAGCTATGGGCAGCAAAGAAGAAAGAGCTGTCTTTGTTGAAATGGTAAAAAAATCATGCCACTTCGGACAGAAGTTGCGCGAGTATGGAGTTAGGAATTATGGAATTATTCGTATCGACTCAGCAAGCAAACCAGAAGCATGGGCACTAGACCCAGTGAACAATACAAAACTTATTGCACAAACATTTCGTGAAGCGTGTGATGTAGCAGCTGATTACGGCGAACGCCTTGCAGCAGAAGGAGAAATATGTTGGGGTGGTATGCACAGCTGGAAAGCCATGATCGATACCATGGAGGCCGTTGACCGACCAAACATCGGCTTTCAAGCAGATATGGCTCATACCCTACTATACTTACTTGGATATAATAGTCCAGCAGATCGCATTTTACCAGTTGATTTTGACTGGAGTGATGGTGCTGCGTTAGATGAAGGATTAAGAAAGCTTACACAAGCTCTTCGTCCATGGACAATTGACTTCCATGTGGCACAAAATGATGGAACAGTACATGGTACTGGTTCTCATGATAAGACTGGACGTCATTGTCAGGCACTCGATCCAAATGGCAAATTAGATATAGCAAAACATGCTGGCTTCTGGTTGCGCGATGAAAAGGGTGAATTGACTAAAGCATTCAAGCATATTTGTTGGGATGGATGTATGTTCCCTAATGAGGTGATGACTAAACAACAAACATGGAATGATATTTTAGCGGCGATGATTAAAGTTCGCGATCACCATGGTTGGAGTGAGTAAATACTAATGATATTTATAACATCAATTTTATTAAGATTAAATACTAAACAATGGCAACAAAAAAAACACTCAACATTGGATTAATAGGTGGAGGTTTTATGGGAAGAACCCATTCCAATGGATATCGCAGAGTAGCAAATTTTTTCCCAGACCTTCAATATACTCCTGTCCTAAAAGCGGTTTGTTTTAGAAATGAAACCAAATTAAAAGCCTTCGCTGAACAATGGGGTTATGAAAGTGTAGAAACAGACTGGAGAAAGTTGATTGCACGAGATGATATTGATGCTGTTGATATTTGTACACCGAATGACACGCATGCTGAAATAGCTTTAGCAGCAGCTGCTGCAGGCAAAATGATTTTGTGCGAAAAACCGTTAGCACGAAATCTTGCTGAATCACAAACAATGGTAGATGCCATTGAAAAAGCTGGTGTAGCAAATACAGTATGGTACAATTACCGCCGTCTACCTGCCGTTACCCTTGCAAAACAATTAGTCGACTCAGGGAAACTTGGAAAAATATTTCACTACCGTGCTAATTTCTTACAAGATTGGACCATCAATGCCAATCTACCACAAGGTGGAGAAGGATTATGGAGAATGGATGCCGCAGTGGCAGGGTCAGGCGTATTAGGTGATTTACTTTCACATTGCATTGACACGGCCATGTGGCTTAATGGTGGCATAAAAGACGTTACGGCAATGACCGAAACATTTGTGAAAGAACGCGTTCACCAACTCACCGGGAAAGTACAAGAAGTAAGTATTGATGATGCATGCTCCTTTTTATGTCATTTTAATAATGGGTCATTAGGTTTATTCGAATCTACTCGCTACGCAAGGGGTCATAAAGCACTCTATACATTTGAAATCAATGGCGCAGATGCTTCCATTCGTTGGGATCTTCATGATTTAAATCGATTAGAGTACTTTGATAACTCAGATGAATCCATTGTAAAAGGATGGCGTTCTATTCATGTAACAGACGGAGATCAACCATATATGGATAAATGGTGGGTTCCCGGATTGGGCATAGGTTATGAACATTCATTTGTACATCAAGTTGCCGATTTCTTAGAAAGTCTTGAAACAGGGAAATCATGCTCCCCTACTTTTACGGAAGCACATGAAACACAAAAGGTGTGTGAAGCCGTACAAGAATCAGCGAAATCAGGATCTTGGAAAATAATAAGCTAGTAGACTTACACATTAAACCTCACGCCTCAATACAAATAAAGCATATGCCATCAAATTTAAAAGTTAAATCAGTCCTTCATCTGACAATATTACTTGCATCCGCATTGATAATTTTCAGCTGTAATAGTTCAACACAAACTGCAACAGCAACTGATATTTCATCCATAGACCAAGATGGCTTTAAGCAAATATTTGATGGCAAGTCCTTTACCAATTGGGATGGAGACACAACTGTTTGGCGAATTGACAGTGGCAGCTTTATTGGCGAGGTAACTCCTACAAAACAAATTAAGACCAATACGTTTTTGATTTGGCGTGGAGAGAAACCAACTGACTTTGAATTGAAAGCAGAATATCGAATCAGTGAAGGAGGTAATAGTGGAATTCAATACAGAAGTGAAGAACTAACAGATATTCTACATGCACTAAAAGGATACCAAGCTGATATAGATGGAGAGAATACGTACACAGGACAGAATTATGAAGAAAGAGGAAGAGGTTTTCTGGCTATGCGAGGTCAACGAGTAAACTTAGAAGCAAATCAGAAGCCCATCATCCTTGATTCAGTTGGAAACTCTGATGAATTAAAAACACATATCAAAACAAATGATTGGAATGAAATTCATCTTGTCGTAAAAGGAAATAACATGAAACATTTCATTAATGGAATTCTCATGAGTGAAGCAACAGATAATGATTCAACAGCTCGCAAGAATGAGGGTATTATTGGCTTTCAAGTTCATGTAAGCCCATCAATGAAAATCGAATATAAAAACATTCGATACAAGAATAACTAATCAACCATTATTTTAGCTAAAAGCCCAATCATTTTATACTGATTGGGCTTTTATTATTTAGTTATTGCAGCTGGGCTTTCTGCTATCAATTTCAATGCTTCATTGATATATACCTCACCTGTCATTTCACCTAAACTTGTCCGACTAACATATTCATATCGCTTGAAGCTCTGAAAATCAACTTTGGTTAACATATAACCAAATGCATCATTGGTTAGCTAGCAAAAAACAATCCATCGTTAAGTCAGATATTAGTTCATGTTGAATCCCTAGCTACTATTTCCACAGAGGCATTAAAGCTGCTAGATATGAAAAAGAAGAAGATTACCCCCAATAAAGTCTGGACGGATAATTACTATAATAAAATAAATATGGCTAGTAAAGCTTCTGGCTATTGTGAATTGATGGTTAGTGATGCATTCAAGCATCTAGTCAATCTCAGGCATAAATAATTAAACTACTTAAACTTAAATAATTGGAAATCAATTATTTAAATAAAAATATAATTTAGTTTAGAACTACTAGGCTGTATGAAATAAGTACATATGTAGAATGCTGAAAGATAGGTCAATAGGAATTATGTATTATTTAGTAATATTGACACTCATATTTTGCCGTATTCATTATGCTTTTCAACTCGTTTAGCTTTGTGCTATTTTTCCTTGTTGTATTTATTACACATTGGTTCATTGCTAAAAAGAGCTTGAGTCTTCAAAATCTATTGCTTCTTGTTGCAAGCTATTATTTTTATTCCCGTTGGGATTATCGATTTGCAGCCTTATTGCTTTTTTCTACAGGACTCGATTTTTGGCTAGGACATAAAATATCGAATGATCCAGGACGAAAAAAAATTTGGTTTTGGACAAGTATAATAACCAATCTTGGAATATTGGTAGTATTTAAATACTACAACTTTTTTGTAACATCTTTTCAGGATGCATTATCATTATCAGGCATAAATATAAATTTCAGCACGCTCAACATACTATTACCTATTGGTATATCCTTTTATACTTTTCATGGCCTTTCATACATCATAGATATTTATAAAGGCAAAATAGTCCCAGAGAAAGATTTCGTAAAATATGCAGTCTTCGTTAGCTTTTTCCCACTACTTGTAGCAGGGCCTATAGAAAGGGCAACGCATCTATTGCCTCAATTTCAACAACCACGTGTATTTGATCAAAAGAAAGCTATTGATGGATTAAGGCAGATCTTGTTGGGATTATTTAAAAAAATTGTTATCGCAGACAATTGTGCAGAGTATGTAAACTTTGCATTTCATAATCCAAGTGCTATGTCTGCTAGTACACTTGTACTTGCAGCTTCTCTATTTGGATATCAGGTCTATTGTGATTTTTCTGGATACTCTGATATAGCTGTTGGTACAGCAAAATTACTAGGCATAGATTTAATTCAAAATTTCAACTTTCCTTATTTCTCTAGAAACTGTCTAGAGTTTTGGCGCAGATGGCATATTTCACTCACCTCTTGGTTTACCGATTATGTTTATAAACCGCTAAGCAGAAAAGGACTTTCTAATTTGATGAATGCGAGAAATGTATTCATTGTTTTTGTTTTGAGTGCTTTATGGCATGGAGCAAAATGGACATTTGTGATTTGGGGTGTGCTCAATGCTATCTTCATCATTCACTCAACTCTTGTAGCATCGAGAAAAAGCAGTATTGGTGCAATTGCTAAAGGAAAAAACATTCCCCCCATCAAAGATATCTTAGCTATTTTCGTAACCTATTTAAAGTTCATTTTTGCAGGTATATTTTTTAGAGCAGAAAATATGACTCAGGCCAAAGCCTATGTTAGTGGCCTCGTCTCTAAGTCTATTATTTCAGTCCCAGATTTTCCTAACTTAACTTGGCTAACTATACTATTCATTATTTGTATTGGGTTTACAACCAGCGAGTGGTTTATGCGCAATAAAGTTTTTAGTCTTCAGATTGATAATGTCAAAAGTTCGAAAGTCAGGATGATGATTTATTATGTTATGATTCTGATGATTATCTTCTTGAAACCTGAACAAACAAATCAATTCATTTATTTCCAATTCTAGCCTTACCATGAGAAAGATATTATTGCGGCTTTTATACTTCATCCCGATACCATTAATGATGATGTGTGTAATAGTTTTTACTGATCAATTAAATTTTTTTAGCAGAGGTATAGTTTCCTCAATTTCTGAAAAATTAGTCAAACAAAAGTTTGCAAACTCAATTGCTATAGAATTATCAAATGGCTTTACTGTTACCAACACAAATGGCTCCGATGATAGATTAGTTCAAAAAAATTTCATTCAACTAATAAAAAAATGCCCTAATACAATTGTGTTAGGTTCAAGCCGTGTGAGGCTCATTAGTGGCAATATTCTTAAAGATTCTTCCATCATTAATAGTGGTGTAAGCAGTGCCTCTCTTGAAGATATAGTAGCTCTTTATTACTTATACGAAAAAAGAGACTGTGACATAAAAGAGGTAATAATTGGCATTGACCCATGGATTTTAAATGATGAAAACGACTTGAATAGTTGGAGAACACTTGAAAACGAATACTACATGATGGCCAACATGCTATTCAATAATAACACACCTCAATATCCATACTTCAAACCAACCCCATTAAGAAATTTGAAAGCATTATTTTCCTATAAGTATTTCACAAGCTCTTTGCAATACTTAAGGAAAAATATTGCAATGGATTATAAAATAGCAAATAAAAGAGAGAATTTAGGGACTACTATTTCCCCTGATGGTTCATTGACATATTCTGCAAAAACACGTAATTTAACACAACAATTGGTCGATCTAAAAGCAAAGGGCATTATTGAAAATGATGAGGGGAAAAGCTTAAGCAATTACACTGCATTATCCAATAGATACTCACTAATTTTCACCAAATTCATAAACCATTTACAAAAGAAAAATATAAAAATCATTTTTTATTT
>CAJBBV010000064.1 GCA_903951405.1 uncultured bacterium | reverse complement strand
GTTTGTCGAATTCGAAGAAGTGCCATCAAACCTTGAGTTGTTTGCAGAAAAGGTAAATCAACACATGATGACGAAAAACATCTATTATGATGATTTAATTAAAGGAAATATCCTAAAGCCGCTAGTTATCCGTCCACTTGCAAGAAATGCATTTATCGATTATATGAGGTCTATTGGAAAATTAGGTGGACAAAATAAAGTGCCTCGGTTAAGCAATGACAGAAACATCGCAGATCAGTTAGCTAAATTTGTCATCAAATAAATACTAATTTTATAGAATGAAATTTGATTTTTCTCAAGAGGTAAATTTGGCTAGTAATATCGTGGTACGACAAAAAAACATTGGAGTCTTCGGCTCTACCGGTTCAATTGGTACTCAAACCTTAGATGTAATCAGATCTCATCCCTCTCTTTTTAAAGCTACCGTACTAACTGCATATTCTAATGTTAAGCTATTAATTGAACAAGCTCTTGAGTTCAAGCCATTGGCCGTTGTTATAACCGACAAGTCATTATACCCTAAACTCAAAGAAGGCCTTGCGGGAACAGAGGTGCAAGTATTTGCAGGAGAGGAAGCCCTGGAAGAAGTAGCCGCACTGGCATGCTTCGAACTTATGGTTGCGGGCATTGTTGGGTTCGCAGGATTAAAGCCAACATTAATGGCCATTCAAACGGGTAAATCAATTGCATTAGCCAACAAAGAAACGCTGGTGGTTGCAGGTGATGTAGTGATGAAGTTAGCCCATGAAAAAAAGGTATCTATTATACCCGTAGATTCTGAACACTCTGCGATTTTTCAATGCCTTGTTGGTGAAGAATTCAATCCGATTGAAAAAATAATTTTAACGGCATCAGGCGGTCCCTTTTTTGGTAAGAAACCAAATTATTTGGTCAATGTAAAACGAGAGCATGCCATAGCACACCCCAATTGGAGTATGGGCGCTAAAATTTCGGTTGACTCTGCTACACTGATGAATAAAGGATTAGAGATGATTGAAGCTAAATGGCTTTTTGGACTTCAACCCTCTCAAATTGAAGTAGTAATCCATCCACAAAGTTTTATTCATAGCATGGTTCAGTTTAACGATGGAAGCATTAAAGGGCAAATGGGGTTGCCAGACATGAAATTGCCTATTCAATATGCCATGGCCTATCCACAGCGCATACAAAACAATTTTCCACGATTCAACTTTGCGAAATCTTCTCCCATGAGTTTTGAACCACCCGATATGAAGACATTCAGAAATCTTGGACTTGCTATTTCAGCCATGCACAAAGGAGGAAATATGCCTTGTATATTAAACGCCGCAAATGAAATTGCTGTATTTGGCTTTTTGAAAAATAGGATTGGCTTCCTTGATATGACGGAGATTATTGAAAGAACCATCGCTGAAATACCATTCATTGAAAGTCCTACACTGCAAGATTATTTTGATGCGGATGAAGCAGCTAGAAATTTTGCAGCAACCTTGATTAATATTTAATCAACAATACAAGGATTCTGAATTAACAATTAACTATACTTATTACAAACGTTACCAAAGGTTCATTTCATACCTTTGACACTCTAAAAACAAACTATGAATCATTTCGATCAGATTTTGCTCACTATAAACTGGAATGTGGTGGGGCTTCAGGCCGGACAATTAATCTTATCATTATCCATTTTGGTTGTTCTTCATGAGCTTGGCCACTTCATACCCGCTAAAATATTCGGTTGCCGAGTAGAAAAATTTTACCTCTTTTTTGATCCTTGGTTTTCAATAGCGAAGAAAAAAGTTGGAGATACCCTTTATGGAATAGGTTGGTTACCATTGGGCGGATATGTGAAGATTGCTGGTATGATTGATGAGAGTATGGATAAAGAACAACTTAAACAACCTGCTCAGCCATGGGAATTCAGAAGTAAGCCAGCTTGGCAACGACTTATTATCATGATTGGTGGTGTTACGGTGAACGTTTTGTTGGCCTTTTTTATTTATGCCATGATCTTGTTTACGTGGGGTGAAACAAAGCTGCCAAATAAGAATCTTACAAATGGAATTTGGGTAGTGGATACCGTTGTAAATGAAGTGGGATTAAAAAATGGAGATAAAATTATAAGCGTAAATGGGGAGCCTGTAAAATATTTTGAAGATTTAAACGCTGCGATGCTACTTGGTGAGAAAATGACTATCAATCGTGGTGGTGAAATAAAAGATCTCGATATTCCAGTGAATTTCATTGAAAAAATTGTAGAAAAAGGAAAACGTACTATTCTGCTCATGCCTAGGATTCCAGCATTGGTTGCAGATGTGGATTCAACATACGATGCTGCTAAGCAAGGATTACAGGCACAGGATCAAATTGTTGGTATCGATTCAACTGCCATTGCTTTCTTTGATGAAATAAAACCACTTATTCAGAATAGGGCAGGAGACAGTATTTTATTAAAAGTAAAAAGAGGCAGTGAAGTAGCAGAGATAAAAACTCGTATTGGAATAGATACTTCTATTGGTTTTCACGTTGCCATCGCAAGTATGGATGAGATGGAGAAGTCAGGGCTTTACCATTTTGAAACAACAAAGTATAGCTTCTTTGCTTCATTCCCAGCAGGCGTGAATAAAGCTATCGATAAACTTGGCTTTTATGTTTCGCAATTCAAGAAAATATTAAACCCTTCAACAGGTGCTTATAAAGGGCTAGGTGGTTTTAAATCTATGGGCTCTATTTTCCCTAAGTATGGTTGGGATTGGGAAGCATTTTGGAATATCACTGCATTCTTTTCTATCGTACTTGCCTTTATGAATTTATTGCCAATACCGGCACTTGATGGCGGACATGTATTGTTTACGTTAATTGAAATGATCACTAGGAAAAAGCCAAATGAAAAATTCCTAGAGTACGCTCAGATTGTTGGAATGGTATTGTTATTTGGATTGATGATTTACGCTAATGCTAATGATTGGTTAGGATGGGGCAGAAATAGATAACTCGAATTAATATACTTCGAAAAAGGCATCCACATGGATGCCTTTTTTTTATAGAAAAAGGTAATAGTCTTTTAGTAGCTCAATGAATCGGGTGCTGTACTCATTGTGAGCATTTTTAATGACAATGACTTCTTCTTTACTATCTGCTATCCCAACGCTAAATCCAATCATGTATCGAAAGGCATCGTGCATTGGACTTTGTTTTACTTCAACAATATAGTGTGGAAATAAATCGACTTCTTTTGCTAGTTTTATCGTTTCATCTTTTCTATATGAAGGAATGAGGACAAAGAAGTATCCCTCTTTGTGAAGTATTCTTTTTGCTTGGGCAAAGAGTGAGAAAAAGGAAAGTCCTTCTTCATGTCTTGCTAAATTGACACCCTGCGTAGGAGACGTTAGTTGCCCTTCAAAAAACGGAGGATTTGATAGGATGAGGTCGAAACGTATATCAGATTCATATTCTCTGATGTCTTGGTGAACAGCATTACATCTATTTTCCCATGGGCTTTGGCTGATATTCTCATTCAACTGTTCATGACACGATGAATCAATTTCAACAGCTTCAATTAAGGCATCATTTTTTTGAGCTACCATGAGCGACAATAAACCAGTTCCTGCACCAATGTCTAAAACATGTACTGCGTTGATTTTCAGTGAAGCTACCCATGCACCAAATAATGAAGCATCGGTAGTAACTTTCATGCTGCATTTTTCTTGGTGGATGATGAATTGCTTGAATTGAAAATATGTATTACTCATGGAAGTTGAAAGGGATTACCAAGACGCTCTTGCGGATGCAGAGGCAGAAAGTGGGGTAGTGATGCCATTTAAAAATTTATGATAACCCGTTAATGCAATCATTGCAGCATTATCAGTGCAATATATCGCTGAAGGTATATGGATACTCCAATGATAGGTAATCCCCATTTCCTTCAAGCCATCCCTTAACCCCTTGTTTGCTGACACTCCACCTGCTATGCAAATCGTTTTGATGCCTGTTATAGCACTTGCTTTTTTTAATTTATGCAAGAGGATATTTATAATACAGTGTTGAATGGATGCACAAATATCATTTCTGTTTTTTCCTATAAAATCGACATCTGCCTTAACTTGTTTTTGCAAGAAATAAAGAATAGACGTCTTTACGCCACTAAAACTAAAGTTTAGTCCCTCTATTTGTGGCTCAGGAAATTGGAAACGATTTTTATCTCCTAATTGAGCGTATTGATCAATCAACGGTCCTCCAGGATAGGGAAGTCCAAGCATCTTTGCTGCTTTGTCAAATGCTTCTCCGGCAGCATCGTCAATCGTTTCGCCTAGTACTTCCATGGTTAATGGGTCTTTGCACAAAACGATTTGGGTATGACCACCGCTAACGGTTAGACAAAGAAAAGGGAATGCAGGTTGAGGAGATTCAATTAAGTTGGAGATGACATGTGCTTGCATGTGATGCACACCAATCACTGGAATGTTTAACGACAAGGCTAAGGATTTAGCAAAGCTTGATCCAACTAGTAGAGCCCCTATAAGTCCGGGAGATTGAGTGAACGCAATGGCATCCATTTCTGATAATGTAATATTTGCTTCTTTAATTGCTTTATCCACTACGGGCACGATGTTTTGCATGTGTGCTCTGCTAGCCAATTCGGGCACAACTCCTCCGTATTCTGTATGTATGCTCTGTGTGGCAATGATGTTCGAAACAATTTTTCCGTCAATACAAACGGATGCTGATGTTTCATCACATGATGATTCAATGCCAAGAATAATCACCTTTTTGTTGTTATTCATTTCGCAAAGTTAAGGGTAGGCATCTAATACTTGATTTGAAAGAATCAATCTTCACTGGGTTGAAAAAAACACCTAGAATTTTGTAGAAAATTATTTTGAACGGATGGCTACTACAGGGTCCATTCTAGCTGCGATCATGGCTGGAATGATACCTGCCAATATTCCAATGGTTACACAGATCCCAATAGCAAGTGCAAGGATATTCCCTGAAATAAACACAGGGAAATTAAATATGCTCGTAAGCAATTGAGCCATCCCCATCACTAAGATGATTCCAATCAGACCACCGATGATGCATATTAAGGCGCTTTCTAAGAGAAACTCCATGAGGATTGTTCTTTTTTTGGCACCTATGGCCTTCTTTAAGCCAATTACCGGCGTTCTCTCCCTAACTGTAACGAACATGATGTTCGCAATCCCAAAGGCGCCTACAATTAAACTCAGTAGTCCTATCATCCAACCACCTAAGTTTACATTGGCAAAAAGGCTGCTTACATTTTTCGTGAAATCGCTAATGGCATTTAATGAAAAATCATCTTCCTCAGTAGGACCAAGTCTTCTGATTGATCTCATCGCTCCTTTGAGCTCGTCTCTTAGGGCCTCAGGGCTCATATTTTCGGGGCCTTTTACGATGATTTTAGGATTATTGTATTGCTCATTAAACAGCATTTGTTTCATGAACTTATACGATAAAACAATACTCTGGTCGAAAGCCCAACCATCAATCATGCTTTTGCCTTGTTTTTTCATGACACCAGCAATAACAGCTTTCTTATTTCTAAGCGTTACTATTTTGCCCACTGCTTTTTCAGGCTTACCAAATAATTTTTCTGCATTTTCATATCCAATGACAATGCTATTGATACCACTTTCAAATTCCATGGGTGTTAAGTACCTGCCATAGGCTATTTCAATAGGTTGTATTTTGTCGAATTCATCTGTAACGCCGTGGTAACTGATACCATCTAATTTGTCGTTTTCATATTGGATGAAGGCATTCGCATCAAAACTGAATACAATATTGATGTCTGCTTTTATCTTGTCACGAATCAACCTCGTTTCAATAAGCTTTGGACTAGGCCTATTAACGTATTTCCACCATGGGTAGTCTGCACCTCCTTGATAATCCCATTTGTCGATATAAATGGTGTTAGACCCTAATGATTTGATACCGTCTTGAATGTTTTTTTCTAAACTACTTACGGTAGAGAGTACGCCGATAATGCAAAAAATACCAATGGTTACACCAAATAAGGATAGGAATGTCCTCATTTTGTTCTTTCTCAGCTCTTGTAATGCGAGCTTTAAGGTAGTGTATAGTATTTCAAATGTTTTCCTCATTCTATGTGGTCGTGCTTATGTAGTTAAGTAGGGCAAAGGTAATTGAACTGAGACATGTAATGGCCAAAAAATGGTAAAGGGGAATTGTGGATGACAAACGGATAAATGATAGTTGCCTAACCATATTTATGTCCTATTCCCCATCTTTTCTGTCGCCTGCTTCTTAACATCTCAGTACTTTAGTACCTTTGCACACTTTGAAGCTATAAAATGAAGTTTGAAAACGAAATAAATAAGCGAAGAACATTTGCGATCATCTCCCATCCGGATGCTGGTAAGACTACGTTAACAGAAAAATTTCTACTGTTCGGTGGTGCAATCCAAACAGCAGGAGCTGTGAAAAGCAACAAAATCAAGAAACACGCCACGAGTGATTTCATGGAAATTGAGCGACAAAGGGGAATCAGTGTAGCCACTTCCGTAATGAGTTTCGAGTACAAGGGGGTATTGATTAACCTATTGGATACGCCTGGTCACAAAGACTTCGCAGAAGATACATACAGAACATTAACTGCAGTAGATAGTGTCGTACTGGTTATTGATGGGGTAAAGGGGGTAGAGGAGCAGACACGTAAGTTGATGGAAGTCTGTCGAATGAGAGATACTCCGGTTATTGTTTTCATCAACAAAATGGATCGTGACGGACAAAATCCGTTCGACTTGCTGGATGATATTGAGAAAGATTTAAAAATATCACTTCACCCACTGAGCTGGCCAATTAACTCTGGCAAAGATTTCAAAGGAGTGTATAGTTTATACGATAAGAGTTTATTGCTTTTTCAACCCAATCAAAAAGCCAATGAATCTGAAAGTGTAAAGATTGAAGACCTTGCTGATCCAGCACTCGATAATTTGGTTGGAGAAAAAGATGCTAATCAATTGAGAGAGGATGCTGAATTAATCGATGGCGTATATGGCCGTTTTGATAATGAGCCTTATCTGAAAGGTCAGAAAGCACCTGTTTTCTTTGGTAGTGCAATTAACAACTTTGGTGTGAAGGAATTGTTGGATACATTCATTCGGATTTCACCTACTCCTCAAAGTAGAGATACTACTGAGCGCAGAGTTGATGTGATGCAAGACAAGTTCTGTGGATTTATATTTAAGATACATGCTAACCTAGATCCTAAGCACAGGGATCGAATTGCATTTTTGCGTGTTTGTTCTGGTAAATTTGAACGCAATAAATTTTACCACCATGTTCGATTAAATAAAGATGTGCGATTTAGCAATCCATATAGCTTCTTGGCCCGTGATAAAGATGTAATTGAAGAGGCATATGCTGGGGATGTAATTGGACTTTTCGATACGGGAAACTTCAAAATAGGTGATACCCTAACAGAAGGGGAGAATTTCTATTTTACGGGTATTCCTAGCTTCTCGCCTGAAATTTTCAAGGAGGTGATTAATAAAGATCCAATGAAGACAAAGCAGTTGGAGAAAGGATTAAATCAGCTAACTGATGAAGGGGTTGCCCAGCTTTTCACACAACATAATGGCAATCGTAAAATAATTGGATGTGTTGGAGATCTTCAGTTCGAGGTAATTCAATACAGATTGCTTCAAGAATATGGGGCCTCTGTACAATTCAACTCATTGCCTTTTTATAAAGCATGTTGGTTAACCTCAGAAAATAAATCTAAGCTGGAGGAATTTACCCGATTCAAAACAGGGAATACCGTGATCGATAAAGATGGTCATATCGTTTACCTCGCTCAAAGTGATTGGTTTTTAAACACCGAAATTGCGAATAACCCTGATATTCAGTTTCACTTTAGTTCGGAAATTCATAAGTGAGTCGTTAGACGTTAGATGATAGACGTTAGGGGTTGGAGGTTGGGAGTTAGGGGATAGATGTTAGGAATTAGACGTTAGATGTTGGAATTTGTTCCCAAAGATTGATGTTTAAGAATTTCTCACGTCTCATGTCTAGAATCTAACCCCTAACTCCTAACATCTAACATCTAACGTCTAACGTCTAACGTCTAACGTCTAACATCTAACTCCCAACCCCCAACTCCCAACCCATAGCGCTAAGCGTCCAGCGTCAAGCGAATTGTATTCAACCCCCAACACAATTAGAATTTTGCACTGATTCCCGTATAATTAAACGGTGTAATCTTTTTCAATTCTTTTTTGACAGTAGCACTGACATTTAAATTATCAATAAAACGATGAATGCTTTCTTTGTTGATGGATGACTTGCCCCTAGTTAGGTCTTTTAATGCCTCATAGGGTTTGGGGTATTTTTCTCTTCTTAAGATGGTTTGAATGGCTTCCGCTACAACTGCCCAGTTTTTATCTAGATCCGCTTTAATAGCATCTTCATTTAGCACGAGTTTTCCAATTCCTTTTGAAATCGATTTCAATGCTAGGATGGTATGTGCAATTGGGATACCAATATTTCTCAATACCGTTGAATCGGTAAGGTCGCGTTGTAGTCTTGAAATAGGAAGTTTGATAGAAAGGTGTTCAAGCAGTGCATTGGCTAATCCAAGATTACCTTCTGCATTTTCGAAGTCAATTGGATTCACTTTGTGCGGCATGGCAGATGATCCCACCTCTCCAGCCTTTGTTTTCTGTTTGAAATAATCCATGGAAATGTATGTCCATACATCCCTTGAAAAATCAGTCAATATGGTATTGATGCGTTTGATTCCATCAAAATGTGCTGCCAGAAAATCGTAATGCTCTATTTGAGTAGTGAATTGTTGACGTTGTAGTCCAAGCTTTGTTGAACAAAATGAGTTAGCAAATTTTATCCAATCAATAGCAGGAAAGGAAACAGCGTGTGCATTAAAATTCCCCGTAGCTCCACCAAATTTACAGGAATACGGAATTTGATTTAACAAGGTAAGTTGGTCTTCTATACGTTCTACAAAAACCATAATTTCCTTGCCTAGGTTGGTGGGAGATGCTGGCTGGCCATGAGTTCTAGCTAGCAAAGGAATGTTCTTCCAAGCAGTCGCCAATTTTCTTAATTCAATCACTAGGTTAGAAATAGCAGGGTAGTATTCTTGCTCAAGGGCTTCTTTCCAAAGAAGGGGTACCGCGGTATTGTTTACATCTTGAGAGGTTAATCCGAAATGGATATATTCTTTCAGTGATTCTAGGTTAAGAATGTCTAGTTGTTCTTTTAAATAATATTCAAGTGCTTTTACATCGTGGTTGGTCGTCTTTTCAATCTCCTTTATTTTCAATGCTGTTTCAGGAGTGAAATGCTGATATACAGCCCTTAATTTATTGGCATTGGAGGTACTAAGTGTGAATATTTTTTTTTGGGAAAGGGCAATGAAATATTCAACCTCAATCCGAAGTCGGTATTGAATGAGCCCAAATTCCGAAAAATAGGGGGCTAGATTTTCAAGTTGGGCTCTATATCTTCCGTCTATAGGAGAAATCGCAGTAAGTGTATTGAGGTCCATTTGTTTTTGAATTGGTGTAACTTGCGGTCAAAATTACATCAATATCATTGGAACGGAAAATTAGGATAGGTGCAGTTAGTTATTTAAATACCAAGCCATTGCTGTATGGACTTGAAAATGGGGTGATAAAGGATCAAATCGAGTTAATTCTTGATTATCCGGCTAACCTTGTGAATGCTTTACAAAATGATCATATTGATATTGGGTTGATCCCTGTGGCAGCCTTGTTGGGCCTAGGCAACTATCAAATTGTTTCAGATTATTGTATTGGAACGGAGGGTGAGGTAGCATCCGTTTGTGTATTCAGTGAGGTTCCTATGGAACAGATTGATACGGTGATACTAGATTATCAGTCAAGGACCTCTGTTTTGCTATGTAAGCTATTATTTGAGCAACATTGGAAGAAGCAAGTTAGATTTATCGAGGCCAAAGATGAGTCGTTTATAGAAAATATTAAGGGAAATGTAGCGGGTTTAGTGATAGGCGATAGGGCGCTAAAAAGTAGAAGTAAGTTTGAATATATATATGACTTGGGACTGGGTTGGAAAGAAATGACGGGGTTACCATTTGTTTTTGCGGTATGGGTTTCAATCAAGCAGCTAGATGACCTTTTTTTGAAATCATTTAATTTAGGTAATAAAGAAGGTCTTGCGCATCTAAACGAAGTAGCAAGTCAGGCATATTTTTCGGAGTATGATGTGGCGTATTACTTTAGGCATAATATTTCGTACATACTATCCAATGAGCATAAAAAAGCGATGGACTTGTTTTTGAATAAAGCGTTGCCCTAGTCATTCTATTTTCGTTAATCTTTTGGATAACTAAGTGGCTCAAAGACAGCTAAATGTATTATTTTAGTAGTTATATAAACCCTATATAAATGGCAGAGACTTTAGGCATGTTATGTGATAAACTTACAATTGTAAAATTGAAGCAGTATCATTCTGATGATCAAGCAAGATTAAACAGTTTGTCCATTCAGGCTAAAGATTTGCAAGAAGAAATCGATCTATACATTTCAGATGCAATTGCCGGTAAAATTCCTCCAAATAAATTATCCTTTGCAAGCAATAAGGTGTTTAAGCAGGAAGGAAATGAGGTAAAAGAAATTAAAGGAAACTTGGGAGAAATTTTTTACCAACTCGCTGATGTTAACTGTACGCTTTGGCATGAGCAAGAGAAGGTGTATGAATTCGAAGCTGTTCCATTGGATGAAAAAGATAGTGTAGTAAAGAAGTTAGCCATTTTAAATCTTGAAAGAAATAAATGTATTGATGCGATAAATTCTGTTTTTGCATCAATGATTTTACGTTAATATTAAATTCATATTATGCATATTAGAAAGCGGACAACGTGTAGGGTTTGTGGTTCTTCATCCTTGACACCTGTAATTGATTTGGGTCCTCAGTTTTTACAAGGCTCTTTTGTGAAGCCTGGAAAGGAAATGCCATCTCAACGGAAAATAAATTGTTCCTTAGTTCGGTGTAATCCTCAAGTAGATGAAAATGCATGTGGACTCTTGCAGATGGAGCATAGTGTGCCTCCGGAAATTCTCTATGCTGCTTATTGGTATCGCAGTGGTACAAATGCAACCATGCGGAATCACCTAGGAGAAATTGTAAACAGTGTAAGTACTTTGCTTAAAAAGGAAAAAGCCAATGTGTTGGATATAGGTTGTAATGATGGAACATTATTGAATTTTTATCCAACAAATTTTACAAGGTTCGGATGTGATCCTAGTGATGTTGCTCAGGAAGTTAAAAATGCCACAGTTGTTCAGGATATATTCCCTTCAGCTGAATTGTCTAATGCCATTGGAGATCGCAAAATGGATATTGTTACTTCAATAGCCATGTTCTATGATTTGGAGAGTCCAGTTGATTTTGTGAAGAGTATAAAAAGTATCTTATCACCTGAGGGGATTTGGGTTTTTGAAATGAGCTATATGCCTCATATGCTAGAACTTGATAGTTATGATACGATTTGTCATGAGCATCTTGAATTTTACAGCTTAGCTGTTTTAGAGAAAATAACTGCATTGGCTGGAATGAAGATTTTTAAAATTTCATTCAATGATATCAACGGAGGAAGTATACGTTGTTATGCTACGCATAAGGAAAGTGGCTTGTACTATAACAAGGAGGATCATAAATTAATGAATGATGTTAGGCAGAAGGAATTCGATTTAGAATTGGATACCGATAAGCCTTATGTGGCATTCCAATATCGAATTGAAAAGGTTAAAAACGAGCTTCATGATTTATTGGTTAAGTTGAAACAAGAGGGCAAGCGCGTTCATATTTATGGTGCATCAACAAAAGGTAATACGATACTTCAGTGGTGTAATATAAATAGTATGCTTGTTGAATATGCTGCTGAACGAAATCCAGATAAATACGGAGCATATACACTTGGTACCAATATTCCAATCATAAGTGAAGCGGAAAGTCGTGCAATGAATCCCGACTATTATTTAGTCTTGCCATGGCATTTTAAAAAGGAGTTTATAGAGCGTGAAAAAGAGGCTCTTGAAAAAGGCACTGGATTTATTTTCCCGATTCCAACAATTGATATTTATAAGAATAGCTAATGGCTAGAAGAAATATTCTGTTTGTTTCCCATAGTAAAAAACAATGCGGAGTTTATCAATTTGGTAAATCTGTTTTTGAAGTAATTCAAAGTTCTCAAAAATATAAGATTGATTGGGTAGAATGTGATTCGTTGGGAATGTTGAAGAAGGCAATTGGACAATATAGCCCTGATGCCATCATTTACAATTTTCACCCATCCACTATGCCATGGCTTTCTACAAAGTTGGCACCAAGGTTATATAAAAGCAATATTTCAGGTATTGAAATAATGCAGATCGGAATCATTCATGAAATAACGCAGCAGATTTCGGATGGAGCAACCAATTATCGCAATCTTCTTGTGCTTCAAAAAGGGAGTAAGCTAATCAATGCATTATTTGACTTTTATATTGCTGCTGACCCTACCTTACTTCTTAAAAATCCTTCAGTTTATAAGACAGGAAGACTGATTGCTAACTATAAAAACAAATTTTCATATCCTGAAATTCCTACTATTGGAAGTTATGGTTTTGGAACACCTAACAAAGGCTTCGAACGCATTGTATTAAAAGTGCAGGAAGAATTCGATGAGGCCATTATTCGATTCAATATTCCTTTTGCAGAATTTGGAGATAAAGATGGTGCTAGGGCGTTGTCTATTGCAGAGAACTGCAGAAAATTAGTTAAGAAGCCCGGTATTGCATTGCAAATCTCTCATGACTTTCTAGATAAAAATGAATTGCTTGATTTTTTAGCAAAAAATTCAATCAATGTATTCCTGTATGAAGATACGTCTGGTAGGGGACTGTCCAGTGCTATAGATAATGCCTTGGCCGTTCAGCGACCTATATGTGTATCGGAAAGCACTATGTTTAGGCATGTGTTGAATCAGTTGCCATCTATATCTGCTGACCAACAGTCTATTCAGCGTATTATTGAATCTGGCTTTGATGTTTTTGAGCCTTTAGTTAACTCTTGGAATCAAGCAAATTTAACGTGGGAATATGAGCGAATATTGGATTCCGCTTTTGTGAAGTTTGAGAACCCCTCTAAAGTTAAAATGGGTATCATCCGAACTTTTCAATCTTTCTTTAATCGTCTTTTTTCTATACCCGATAAAAGCTTTACCTGGCTGAGGAATACAAATACTATAGCCTATGATTCTCTAGAGTCTGATCTTTCAATTACGTATAATCAAGTTGATGATTCGAAGCATATTCAATTTAATCGAATACTAGATAATGATGCAAGAAGTCTTTATGCAGATACTATAAAGCAAATGACTAGCGTGTTCCCTAATACAATGGGCAAGAAAATCGCTGAGGCGAATGTGCAACAAGCATTTGTATTGGATACTGTTTACCGTAATTTGAAAAATTACGAGAACCCAAAGCTGTTGTGCGTTGGATGTTATGAGGATACAGCTTCTATGTATTTAAGAAAAATTGGTGTTCATGTAGAAGAGATTGACCCTCTTATTAATTATTATTTACAAGAATTTGCTGAAAAGCCATCAACACTGCTTAACTCATATGATATTGTATTCAGCACTTCAGTTATAGAGCATGATCCTGATGATGAATCATTCATCAAGTGTATATATGATCTCCTCTCTCCTGGGGGTACAGCTGTGATTACATGCGACTATAACGATCAATGGAGTCCTGGTAAATTGAAGCCAGAAGTTGATGCACGGTTATATACTCAGTATGACTTAAAAGAAAGATTAATAAGGCTAATGCCTGATTGCCAATTTTTGGATACGCCTAATTGGGATTGCCCTAACCCTGATTTTCTTTTTCTTGGGAAATATAGGTATGCATTTGCATCATTTGTAGTCAAAAAGAAATCATAAAAATGAATGCAATTATTTTTGGTGCTCATGGTCAAGATGGATATTATCTATCAAGACTTCTAATTGAACAAGGGGTTGATCTCATTTCAGTGGGAAGATATGATCCTACATTAACAGATAAGGCGGATAGTTATAATATTGATATTTCGAATTCAGAACAGGTTTTTGATTTGATTAAAAAGATATGTCCGACCTATATTTTTCATCTTGCAGCCAATTCAACCACTAATCATGCTGCGATTTTTGAAAACCATAAAACCATTTGTACGGGCTCATTGAATATTTTGGAGGCAGTAAGGCTTCACTCCCCCAAAACGAAAGTATTTATATCCGGGAGTGGGCTGCAGTTCATAAACAATGGCAATCCAATTAAAGAAACAGATGAATTCGAAGCAAGAGACGCATACTCTGTATCCAGAATACATTCTGTATATGCTGCACGATATTTTAGAAGTTTAGGGATTCAAGTTTATGTTGGCTATTTCTTTAACCATGATAGCCCCAGAAGAACAGAGAGGCATATGGCAAAGAAGATTGCAGAAGCAGTTAAGCGAATAGGCCAAGGTAGTGATGAAAAGATAGAAATTGGTGATATGGATGTGGTGAAGGAGTGGACATATGCGGGGGATGTAGTTGAGGGGGTATGGTGTTTAGTCAATCAAAATAATGTATTTGAAGTTTCTATTGGTTCAGGGTTAGGATATTCTATTAAGGATTGGCTAACTATTTGTTTTAACTATATAGGCAAAGATTGGCAAGCGTACGTTACAGTAAATAAATCATTTAAGGCTGATTATAAAAGTTTAATTGCTGATCCATCCACACTTTTCTCTTTGGGCTGGACTCCCACTGTTTCAATTGAAAAGTTAGCTTCAATGATGTTAGAAGATCAAAAATGAAAAAAGTGGCTTCTAAAATAGTAATGATTCAGTTGTATTCTAATGGTGATTCATTGTATGCTACGGCTGTAGCGCGTCAAATCAAGCATGATTTTCCGGATTGCTATTTAATATGGGCAATAGCAAGTTTTTGTAAGAATATCATTCTAAACAATCCTTATGTAGATGAAATCATGGAAGTTGATTCCGTCCGTAAAAATGATATTGCTGCATATCGGAAGTTTAAAAAAAGTATTTTAATTAAGCAGGAAAAAGGTGTTTATGATCATGTTTTTGCTATAAATAATATTGATACAAATCAATGCTATTATGATGGCACTATTAGAGGGAATATATTAAGAGCATACCCAAGACAAATTACAGTACCCTTACAACCTGTACTGCGTTTATTGCCTGAAGAAATTGCAAAGGTTGATAGGTTCGTTGAAGAACATAGTCTAAGAAAATACAAGCAAGTTTTACTATTTGAATATGCTCCACAAAGTGGGCAATCAAATATCACAAAAGAGTATGCTCTGTCGTTTTCGGAAAAAATTGTGGAACATGGTAATTATGCCATAATTCTATCTTCAGCAAATCCAATTGTTCATGCCAATCCAGCTGTAATAGATGGGAGTGGCCTCACGCTTCGAGAAACAGCATACCTCACTCAGTATTGTACTTTTCTTGTCGGCACATCGTCTGGTATAACATGGGCTTCAACTTCTGACTGTGGCAAAATATTACCGATGGTTCAATTGTTGAATCCTTACGCTCGATGGTCTAATTCGGTGTCGCTTGATTTTAAACGATTCAACATATCCAATCAAGGTGTTATAGAAGTTTGGGACTTTGATCAGGAAAAGCTTGTCGACTGTGTTTTGCTCGCTTTGAATGATTTTTCAGGTGCCTATGATGTATATAATAAAACACTTCCAATCCATTTCAAAACAACTAGAAGTATCGTATATAACTTGCTTTGTTATCTTGAGTTCAAGTATATTATAAAACACATACGAGTCAACCTAGGACAATATGGTTTTAACTTATCTTTTTTTGGAGCAATCTTTGGGGGTGTCTTATCCTTCCCATTTAAGCTTATTCGAAATCTTGTAGTGAAGCACTTGCTAAAGAAAAACTAGGTCAAACTTAATTAAGTATTTTTTTAAGTAGACTGAACGTGTGTTGTTTCGATTTATAAATAAGATTAAAGATGTACCACTTCCAATTGGGGTAAATCCGCTTCATGAAAATAGCATGGTTGTTTATTCCCATTTGATGAAAACTATTTTTCTTCCCTTTGCTACTCCCTTTGTGGACATGCATAACCTTCCCTTCAGGAATAAAAGAAATATCTAGTCCAAGCTCTTTTACCTGCCAACACCACAGTACATCCTCGCTATACATAAAGAAGTCCTCAGCTAGTTTTTCACCTGGTAATGACTTTAATATCGACCTTGGGGAAAACATATAAGTCCCCCAAACCCAATCACAGCTCATTTCGCGATCATGTTTGAAATAGTGATGAAGCATCAGTTCTTCTTTTCTTGCTTTGGGAAGAAGAAGATAGAGTGGAGCTAATTCTAATAATTCCCAACCAATGGTTCTGAATTTTCTGCAATTGTATTGTATTCTGCCATCAGGGTAATGCAATTGAACGGTGCTCATTCCACACCTGGGATGAGATTTCATATACTTGTAGCTGATTAGGGGAGCGTTATTGCGTAATTCACAATCGCTATTTAGTAAGAGGATGTATTCTCCTCTAGCATGCTGAATACCCAGATTATTTCCTTTTGCGAATCCTAGGTTTGTTTCACTCTTAATGAGGGTGATGTTGGGGAATTCAACCTTGAACTCATCAGGATTCTTTTCAGTCGAGGCATTGTCCACCAATATGATTTCAAAAGCAATATCCTTCACCTTGTCGTATATAGATCTAATACATTTGCTGGTTAATTCAAACGTATTATAATTGACGATAGTGATGGATACCTGCATGCTAAACTTTGTATAGTTGTTTTTTGTTCAAGGCAATATCTAGTGTAAATGGTAAAACGGCTAAGACGTTCTCTGTGAAGCCCCTGAATTGATTCCAATTGTGTGTCGATTTATTCCCGTTTATGATTTTATCGATACTCAGGAAAATAATAAACATAGGAATTTCAAGTAGGTACATGCCTTGGTTGATTAGGTACCAACCCAATCCCCATTGTTTTCTTACCCTCAATAATTGCGAAAGGATTATTTGTCGTGATTTCTTGTTCCAAAGATTCCAGCTATTATCACTATCACTTACTTTATAGTAGTCTGAACTAGACCCTCCACCAAGATGAATAACCTTAGGGTTGCTATATAGTATCATTGGACCTTTCTTCCTCAACCTAGAACACCATTCAATTTCTTCTGCATACATAAAAAAATCGTCATCTAATTTGCCATACTGGTCAATCGTTGATTTTTTTACCATCAAGAAAGCTCCCACTATCCAATCCACTTCAACATCTTTTGCTACTTCAAAAACATTGGGTTGTTTGACTCCTGCTTTAAAAGCAACAGATCTCATTAATTTTCCAAAGTAGGGAAGAGGTAGTAATATATTTAAACCACCCGTTATGAACTTTGCCCCTGAATGTTGTGGGGTAAGATCCGGATTAAGTAATTGAACTCCGCATGCTGAATAATTGAGTTGGTTGTCAAACAACTGCATAGTCTTCTCAAGCGCATTGTCTTGCACAATGGTATCAGCATTCAGCAACAAAATATTTCTTCCTCTCGCTACATCTATTCCCATATTATTCGCCCTGGCAAATCCTGCATTGTACTCGCTTTGAACCCAGATGACGTCATTGTATACATCACAAATCGTTGTTTGGCTATTGTCCTCTGAAAAATTATCTACAATAATTATTTCAAAGGATATTCTCATGGATGAATCATAAATGCTTTTTAAGCAGTTCATCACATGGGGTGATGATTTATAATTCACTATGATGATTGATAAATCCAACACGATTAAGTTGTTTCTTTTTTCCGATTAAGAAACATGCCCAATACCGCTAAGAGTATGGTTGCATAAAGTCCCCAGCCAGATAGGTTTGCTATCATGGCAGATTGTTTATATACTTTTGGTTCAAATATAAATTCTACGGTATGCTTGCCTGCTGGGATTTGCATACCCCTTAGGAAATAGTTTACTTTTTGATAGCTTGTTAGTTTTCCATCTATATATGCATTCCATCCATTTGGATAATATACTTCACTGAATACAGCAAATTGTGCTTGAGCTGTGGAAGTCTCGAAAACGGCTGTATCATTCCTGTATTTTACCAAGTTAATTCTGCTGCTTGAATCCAATGCATAGTCAAGTTGTTGGTTAGGCTGACTTGCATCGATGATGGCTGTAGTAGATGTATTTATAGAGTCTAGGTATTTTAATTCCTCGGCATGATCATTTGCCTTCACTAATTTGTTTACAAACCAGGCAGCACCCAAGGCTTTTTCATTTTTCTGAACTTTATATTCCCCTTTTTCTTCTTGAGGTGGAATGATTAAATAACGGGTATCCAGCATATTCAATAAATTCATATTGAGACTAGACTCAGAGAATTTAGTTTCTATGATATCTTGATAGTTTCTGAGTTTAGCGGCATGATAACCGCCTAACGACCTATGGAAGTAAGATGTTCTGGCTTCAGAGAATCTGTCTGGACTTAAATTATACACACGATAATGGGGGTCCTTGTCTTGCATGATAGCAAGGTCTGCTGAATTCGCAGCAAAATTTCCAGAAATAAAATCTTCTGAAACAGTATAGTTTTTTTCGTTAAGAAAATTTTTGTCCAATACAAGCAAGTCAAGCGTATTAATCAACAGAAAAACCACGACTAGTATTGCAGGCTTAATTATCTTTTTAAAATATAAATAGAGTATACCAAAAACGGCTACAGAAAAGAAAAGCAATTTTACTATGGATGAAAAGAACATGCTTTTTCGCTGTGCCATCAATGCGTCTAGTATAATGGTTGAATAAGACTCTGTACCAACTTGTTGTCCTTTAAAGGCCTCTTTAATTTGATTGTCAACTCCATTGGTGCTATAGTCATTAAATACATAGATCAACCCAACGAAAACGATAGTACCACCAAGCCCATAAAGTAATTTCTTTAGAAACAATTTTTTGTCTTGATCAATTTTGTTTTCAACTAAAGCATTCACAAATAATCCAGCTAGAAGAGGTACAACGAGCTGTGGCATGATTAACGCCATACTTGGCGCCCTGAATTTGTTGTAGTAGGGAAAATGATTAAAGAGTAATTCATTTATGCCGGATAAGTATTTGCCGCAGGCTAAGATTATTCCTACAACTACTGCGCTAAGTATCCACCAACGGTCATTGGTTTTTAGGAATAACATTCCTAGTATGGCCAAAAGGCATGCAATAGCTCCTAAGTAATTTGAGCTTGTGGTACTTTCTAAGCCACCCCAATAGCCAGGTAGCTGGGCAGCCAGTTGTTCTGCATAGTTATCAGGTATATTATGTTCTGTAAGCTGATTGATGAATGTTGAAGTTGATTGCATGGGTTCATTGCTGGTGCCACCAAATGCTCCTGGCATAAATAAGGTAAGGGCTTCTGATTTTCTAATACTCCACATGGATGCATAATCATAATCCAATCCGGTTGTTTTTACATTCACAACTTTTCCATCCTTTGACTCAATGTCTTTGCCACCACGCATGGTATATTTGGAATAATCAACGGTGTTCATGAGGGTAGGAGCTGCATTACCAACTCCAATGATTACCGATAGTAGAATTAAGGCGATTGATTTTCCTGCATGTGCCCATTCTGATTCTTTAATCCATCGTATGAGATGTGTTAATCCCATGAACAGACAAATCAATACTAGATAGTAAGTTATCTGTGGATGGTTTGCCGTCATTTCAACTGTCATAAAAATGGACGCGACTGCCAATCCAATCCAATATTTTTTACTGAATATAATTTGGAATCCTGCTAATACACCTGGTGCATAAGCTAATGCCATCATCTTCGTTTCATGCCCTGCACTGATGATCCCGGGGTTGTAGGCTGCAAAGGCATAGCCAAGCGCTGAAAACATGGAAACCAATGGCTTCATGTTGAAGCTCAGTCCCAAAATATAAAATGAAATGCAGGCTAGGAAGAAAAAGTCAGCCGGCTTTGGAAGTCCTAGGGCTAGTATTTTTCGAATGTTTATCACTGGACTATCCCATGAAAATAGAATTTGAAAGTTTGGCATACCACTGAATGCATTGGTATTCCAGAGAGGGAGATTTCCGTATAAAAGTTGATGGTCTTTCGAATTTTTTACCATTCCCTCAACCGCAAGCATATCATGTTGTTCCAATACCATTCCTTGGAAAGCTGGTAGAGAGAAAATAATCGCAATGATAAAGAATACGCCAATGGATAGTAGATGCGGATATATGCTTTTGAAATTGATTGCCTTCATCGTAAATGCGTTTAGTATTACAAAGTAGAATAAAACAAAGATATTGAATTCTAAGAAAGCTTTTTTTAGAGATTTTGCTTACATTCAATATGTTATAAGGCTGTTCTGGGCAAGTAGATTATCATAATCATTCAATTACAAAGAATCATTTATATGGGACTAATCACCGAGTTTAAAAAATTCGCTCTCAAGGGTAATCTGGTCGATATTGCCGTTGCATTTGTCATGGGGGGTGCTTTTGGAAAAGTCGTTTCAACATTTACGGAGAAAATGGTTGCGCCGATAATTGGTGTGTTAACTGGAGGTCAAAATTTTAGCGATAAAAAACTTGTTTTGCGTCATGCAGTTGAGCAAGTAAATGATCCAACTGGAGCGATTGTTACCCCAGCAGGTAAGGAAGTTGACCTGGAGTGGGGGATTTTTCTAACTGCTGTTATTGATTTTCTGATTGTTGCTTTTGTTATGTTTCTCATCATAAAGGCGATTAATGCGGTGAAGAAAAAGGATGAAGATATTCCTACTCCAATGTCTAAAACAGATGAATTGCTCTCAGAAATCAGAGATCAATTGGCTAAAAAAAGCTGAGCTAATGTTGATTAGGATTGACTGGCTGATTGTTTTATAATATCAGCAACTACTTTATCAATGGGGAGTGTAACAGCATGTTCTCCAAAGTTGTCGAGGTGAATCATCCTAAATGTTTCCGTTTCCCCGGTTTTATGGTAAACTGCCATTTGGTTTTCATCGAAGTCAAATTCTTTTTCCCGTAATGGAACCTTTATTTCTTCTAGTGGATATACTCGATAGTAAATAGAAACAATCTGGTGGGAAGGATCAAATGCAGACATTTGAAAGAAATCAGTTGTATAAAGGTGTTCACCTATTTTAACCTGGAGGTTCATTTCTTCCATGAATTCTCTCACTAAACAATCGCGTGTGCCCTCTCCAAATTCTAATCCGCCACCTGGAAATTTAGTATAATAATTCCCTCGTATGAATTCGTCACTAACAAGTACGTTATTGTCATCTGTAATGAGAAGTCCGTATACTCTAATTGTGAACATAAGTTGTTTTGTATTTATTCATTATTCTAAATTAACTGATTGTTTTCAACAAACGAAAATGAAGATTTATGTTAGGCTACTAATGTCAATCGATCCTTTAAAGACATACTGTGCGGGTCCGGTCAACCAAATTTCACTGCATTCATTTTCACTTATGCGATTGAATTCCACTTCAAGTAAACCACCTTTTACCTCAATAGGCACCTTGTTTAAGCCAAGTTCTGTAGCGTATGCAATGGCTGCTGCGGTTGCACCTGTTCCACAACTTAAGGTTTCATCTTCTACGCCTCGCTCGTATGTCCTGAGTTTAATAGAGTCCTTTTGCTTTTCAACAAAGTTGACATTAATGCCATGCTCTTTATAGGTATCACTATTGCGGATGGTTCTTCCTTCTGTAAATACATCAACAGTTTTGATGTTATCTACAAAGCGAATAAAATGGGGAGAACCTGTATTCAAAATCACATCAGTATTATTCAATTGGATGGAATTCACATCTTGCATTTTCAATCCGATGAGCCCGTTGATCTTAATTACAGCATCATGTGGACCATCCACTGCAATAAAGTGGTACCTATCTTTTTTAATTCCCATATCATAGGCAAACTGCACTAAACAACGGCCTCCATTGCCACACATGCTGCCTTCTTTCCCGTCAGCATTATAGTATTTCATCCTAAAATCATATCCTTCTTCAATGCATAACATCATTAGTCCATCAGCACCTATTCCAAACCGTCTGTGGCAAAGCGATTTTATGTCTAGTTCAGACAATCCTTTGTATTCATTGGTTCTGTTGTCTAAAATGATAAAATCATTTCCTGTACCATGGTATTTATAAAATTCAATCTGCATGCTGAATTATTTTTCGCCTTTAATGGCTAATGTTTTCTAGTGTTTGTTTTATTAACTTGTCCATCATCACTTCTATATTGGATGAAAATACATTTCTTATTCTATTGGCAATGATCAAACTTATTGAAATACTTTGATGCCCAAGGATTTTGCTCATTCCATATATACCCGAGGTTTCCATTTCAAGATTCAATACGCGATGGTTCCCCAGGGAAAATCTACTTAGTTCATCGATGAGGTTGGGCATGGACAGCCCCGCTCTGAGTACTCTGCCTTGAGGGCCAAAAAAGCCTGGACAACTAACAGTAATACCTGCTTGATAATTGCTGGCAAATTTTGCTAGCATGAATGCACTAGCACCAAATACATATGGAGTGGATAGATTGCCTTGCAAATGCGTGTGCGCGGAAAAGGCCCTACTGATTTCACGCTCTTCATCGGTGTTTACAAAGGGATAGAAATGCATGAGGTTATCCATTCCAATAGCATGCGTGCTTACCACAAAGCTATCTACTGGGATATACTCTTGAATAGTGCCTGAAGTTCCTAGCCTGATGATGTTTAAGCTTTTTCTTTCTTTCCTCTCTTTTCGTTCTACTAAGTCAATATTAGCTAAGGCATCAAGCTCGTTTAAGACAATGTCAATGTTATCTGTGCCAATGCCCGTAGAGAGAACCGTTATATTTTTTGTGCCAATTCTTCCGGTATGTGTGATGAATTCTCTGTGGCTAGAAGTATGGAAAATTTGATCGAAATATTGACTTACGTTTTTTACTCTATTGGGGTCGCCAACGGTGATAATGGTGTCCGCTATTTCCTCCGGAATCAGATTAAGGTGGTATACTGCCCCCCGATTATTAATAAAGAGTTCTGATTCGCCTATTTGTAGCATGCCAATTGTTTATTATCATTAACAGGATTAATAAAGAACCCTGCTGATATTAACTTCAAAATTACTAATTTTGCATCGTGTTTATGGCAGTTGCGAATAAACAAATCAATGGTCGGGTGGCCGAGTGGCTAGGCAGAGCTCTGCAAAAGCTCCTACAGCGGTTCGAATCCGCTCTCGACCTCAAAGCGAAGGCTAAATCCCTTCGCTTTTTTTAATATGACACGATATTCTAAATGGGTAGGATTAGTTGCATTGGCTGCATTGGTGTTAGCTTGCTTTTTACCTTGGGCTTTCTATGCCGATGTAAACGCAGTATTCACCGGATTTTTCTCTCAAGGCAATGTTTACGGTAAGCCAGGTAAATTCTTACTGATATTCGGCTCAATTACTACATTGTTTATTTTTATGAAAAACCTATGGGTTAAACGTGCAGCCTTATTATTAGGTGGATTAAATGTAGCGTATGCCATTAAAAATTTTCTTCTTTTTGGAGCTTGCTATCGAGGTTATTGTCCTGAAAAAAGAATAGGACTTTATCTCATGTTGATTGCCACCATTGTATTATTTATTACCACACTTCTTCCGGAAGGGAAGGTTTCAAAAGTCACAGAGAGGCAATAGGCAGGAGGCAATAGGCAGGAGGTAATAGTAAATACAGAAAAGGCACAGAGGCACGAAGGCACATAGAGATACAATACACAAAAGGGGCTAGTTCCTAACACAGCTACTACTAACATCTAACGTCTAACGTCTAACGTCTAACATCTAACCTCTAACCTCTAACGTCTAACGTCTAACGTCTAACGTCTAACGTCTAACATCTAACGTCTAACATCTAACCTCTAAACT
>CAJBBV010000063.1 GCA_903951405.1 uncultured bacterium | reverse complement strand
TGATGGCGCAAAGTTTGATGTTGAAGTTGTTATCGATGCATCAACATTGTCTCCACATGTCAGTTGGGGAACAAACCCTGCGCAAGTTCTTCCTATCAACGGGAATTGGGGTATTTTATGATAGTCACTGAATCAGGAATCGCTGCAGGGGTTAGGAGAATTGAGTCGATTTGTGGCCAAGCGGCAGACATCAAAAATGCAGAAATCCAGGCTTTATTGAAAAAAGTTCAAGTTGCCTTAAAAAATCCACATGATATAGTTAAAGCCATTGAACAGCAACTTGACGAGACTGCGGTATTAAAAAAACTACTTGAGCAGACAGAATTCAAGCTGCTTGCTTTTTTACAAAAAGACTTGTTAGTCAAAGCTGAGCAGATCAAGGGAATTAATTTTATATCAGATATTATAGATGTTTCTTCTCCTGAAATGCTTAAAAAATTATGTAATGATTTGCGTAATGGGTTTTCAAAAACAGTTGTAATGCTAGGTACAATTAATGCTGGAAAGCCTCATGTGGCAATAGGGATTTCAGATAATTTATCAGCTGATAATAGTCTAGATGCAATTTCGCTAATTAAGTCTCATGTAGCTACGGCTATCAAAGGCGGTGGAGGTGGTCAAAGGGTATTGGCAACAGCAGGTGGCCAAAATCCCGACGGGTTGCAACTAGCTATCCAGGCTGTGCGTAAAGTACTTTCTTAGTCTTTTGTCTAGGTTTTCTCGTTCGTGTTTAAAATTTCTTTGGGTAAATTGCAACAAAATATAGGGTTGATGTCAGTGGATGTATTATCAAAATATGAAGCGGTTATTGGTCTTGAGGTGCATGTGCAACTTCAAACTCAAAGTAAATTATTTGCAGCTGATGCTAATTCATTTGGTGCTTCACCGAATACGCATGTGAGTGCCATTACACTTGGTCATCCTGGTACGCTCCCTAAAATGAATCGGAAGGCTATTGAGTATGCAATCAGAATGGGTTTGGTTTGTCATGCAGACATTGCTAAATACAATTACTTCGCTCGGAAAAATTATTTCTATCCAGACCTGCCAAAAGGGTATCAGATTTCTCAACATACTACACCAATTTGTTCTGGTGGATTTGTTTCCATTAAAACATCAGCTGGGAATAAAGATATACTACTTACTAGAATACATCTAGAAGAGGATGCTGGGAAAAGCATACATGATCAGCACGACGAGTTCACTTTACTTGATTATAATCGCGCAGGTGTTCCATTGATAGAAATTGTTACAGAACCGGTTATTCATTCTTCAGAAGAGGCTGCTGCATATGTTACTCAAGTAAGAAAGCTTGTTCGATGGATTGGAATATGTGATGGCAATATGGAAGAAGGAAGCTTGAGATGCGATGCAAATATTTCAATTCGCTTAAAAGGAGATCAGAAGTTAGGGACACGGGTAGAAGTAAAAAATCTAAATTCAATTAAGCACGTAAAACATGCTATTGAAATTGAAATTGAACGGCTTGTTGGCATTACAGAAAGTGGCGAATCTATTATTCAGCAAACTCGTAGTTATGATGCAGATGCGGGGACTACTTTTGCTATCAGAACAAAGGAGGATGCTGAAGATTATCGATATTTCCCAGAGCCAGATTTGGCCCCTTTTCATTTTACAGACTCATTTATAGAAGCAATCAAAAACAAGTTACCTAGTTTGCCTCAGCAGCGAATTACTCATTATATCCATGATTTAGGATTAACGGAATATGATGCGTCCCAACTGGTAGATGAGAAGTCGTTAAGTGATCTGTTTGAACAAATCGCTGCAGGAACTACTCATAAAAAGTTGCTTGCTAATTTTTTTCTAGGTCCAGTTCGGTCGCATCTTAATACCAATGAATTGAGGTGGGATGCTGTAGACATAAGTGCATCTCAGTGGGATGGTTTACTTTCATTAGTTGCAGAGGGTAAGATTGCTTTTTCCATTGCAGCTCAAGAAATTTTACCACAACTTTATGGAAAGGAGAACGCAGATGCGTTAAAAATTGCAACGCAACAAAATTTAATTCAAGATGCTGACTCCGATGAAATAATTGCCTGGGTTGAACAAGTTTTGAATTCAATGCCAGAAAAAGTAGAGGAATTTAGAAAAGGGAAGAAGGGATTAATCGGGCTTTTTGTAGGAGAGGTTAAGAAAGTATCAAAGGGTAAGGCCGATCCTCGTATCGCAACTGAGTTACTAACTGAATTTTTAAATAAAAAATAATACATATGAAAAATTTAATTTTCATTCCTCTGGCTTTATTCTTTATCTCAATTCTTGGATGTAAGGATAAGGATAATAATATAAAAGTAAAGGTGGATATTGTAAATGGGTCCGCTAAGCAATATGTCTACTTAGATTTGGTTGAACTTGACGGGGTTGCTCCAACAGTTTTTGATTCTGTATTAATCGATAAAGAAAATGGACACGGTGAATTGAGAGGGGGTAAAAAAGATTCAGAAGCATTATACAGGTTGCGTTTCCAGAAAGATCAGGGTGGTTTTTTTATTGTGCCCGACCAAGATGAAATTACCTTGAGTATTGATATTAAAAAACCTGATTTATATATCGTTAATTCATCTGGAAGTAAAGATTTAAAATCTCTTTTGATTGGATTCAATGACAGAATTGGTTCAATAGATTCAATTCGTGGTGTAGTTCAGTCGTTAGGAACCGCAAATGATAGTGGAAGGGTGCGTGCTGAGCAGACCTACATGAAAATAGTAGAGGAAACCGGAATGTATTTAGTTGATGTCGCACGTACTACACCAACTCCTGCAGTAGCTTTGTATGCACTTACCATGGCAAGAAATAACGTTAACGATACGCTGATACTTCCAGTTGTTGATGGATTGAGTTCTCGGTTTCCAAACTCACCAAGAATTTATAAGTTTTCCGAACTGTATAAAAGCATGTCTAATGTAAAAATGGAATCCGAATTGGTGGGGAAGCCTGCTCCGGATTTTAGTTTACCAGATGTGGATGGCAATATGATTGAATTAAAATCACTTCGTGGTAAATATGTTTTAGTTGATTTTTGGGCAAGCTGGTGCAGGCCCTGTAGGATGGAAAATCCTAATGTTGTTCAAGCTTATCAGAACTTTAAGGATAAAAATTTTGTGATTCTAGGCGTTTCCTTAGATAAGGAAAAGGAACCATGGTTAAAGGCCATTAAAAATGATAAATTAGATTGGGCGCAAGTCAGTGACTTGAAATACTGGGATAGTGAGGTTGTTCCATTATATAAGATTGAAGGAATCCCATTCAATGTTTTGATAGACCCTAACGGTATTATCATAGCAAAAGAATTGAGAGGAAGTGCATTGCAAGACAAGCTGAGAAGTGTCTTGAAATAGGCACCTTCATAACTTCGTTAATGTCTGTTGAGATGACCTTATTGGCTCTCTAGATTCGCATTTATTTTCTTCCTTTTGCTAATTTGCAGTAACAATACGGGAAGCAACACTAAGTTTGTTATTGTTGCTGTTAAAAGAGTGAAGGAGGTTAGCCATCCTAGTGCTTGGGTACTTCCAAAGCCACTGAATACAAATATCACAAAGCCTGCAACCAAAACAAGTGATGTATACACAATGCTTATTCCGGTTTCCCTAATCGTTTGAACGACAGTTTGATTAACATCACCATTAAATCTTGGCAGTTCTTGTTTGAAATTCACTAGAAATCGAATAGTGATATCTATTGCAATTCCCAGCGCAACGCTGAATACAAGAACTGTTGAAGGCTTTATGGCAATTCCAACCCACCCCATGAGGCCAGCTGTCATGATGAGTGGAATCAAATTTGGTATAAGTGAACATACTAGTACACGGAGTGATCTGAAGAGATAAAGCATGCAAAGGGATATCAGTAAAAATGCCCAAAATATACTCTCTTTCAACCCTTTTATAATAAATCTACTGCCTTCTAAAAATGTAATGCTTGTCCCGGTAAAAGTTATGTTGACTTTACTTGTATCGAAAATTGTAGTCGCTTCATGTGCTAAGGTGTCAATCAGCTCAGGCATTCTTTTACTTCCTACATCTGCCATGTTAACACTTATTCTGGTTACTTGTCTATTGCTATCAATAAACGCAGACATTAGTTTTTGAAGAGAGCCATCACTTTCTTTAACTCCTTTTTTCGCTTTAAGGTAATCTGCCATAAATGCTCCATCAAACGCATTGGGCATTGAATAATTGTTGCTATCTCCGTCATAGAATCCTTGTCTAGCAAATTTTAATCCCTCTGCAAGTGATAATGGCCTAGCCATTTCAGGCTTTGATGCTATAATTGCACTATATCTAGAAACTTGATCAAATATTGCGAGTGATCGTGATCCTGCAATACCATTCTTCTTTTTTGCATCGATTAAAATTTCTAAAGGCATAATACCTCTAAAGTTTGATTCAAAAAATTTAAGGTCAGCATATATCGGGTCTTTCTTTGGTAGGTCGTCAACAATAAACGCTTCAGTTCTTAAACGCATTATTCCTGCAACAGAAAAGGCTACAAGAATAATGGTGGAGGCATATATTGTTTTTTTATGGGAAAAGACCCAGCCTTCTATATTTGTGAGTACACTAATAATCCATTTATTATCTAAGTATGCTGTATGTTTTTTTTGAGGTTCTTTCATGTAGAATAAGGCAATTGGAATCATCACTAATGAAATGAAAAACAATGCCATGATATTGATGCCAGCTACAATACCGAATTCTCGTAGTATGGCACTTTTAGTTATGGAAAAAACGGCAAAACCTACGGCTGCACTAATATTACAAAAAAGGGTGACTACCCCCATTTTCCCAATCATTTCTTCTAAAGCCTTTGTTTTATTGCCTGTCCTGAGAAATGAAGTATGGTATTTGTTTATAAAGTAAATACAATTTGGAATACCAATTACAACAACTAAAGGTGGGATTAATGCATTGAGCAATGTGATGCGAAAGCCTAATATATGTATAGTTGCAAGACTATATATCACTCCTACAATAACTACAGACAAAGAAAGTAGCGTTGTACTTAGGGACCTGAAAAAAATGAATAGTATTAGCGCAGACAGTAAAATTGAACCTAAAAGAAACCATTGCATTTCCTTGGCAATTCTTACTGCAACGTTATTTCTAATTAATGGAAGCCCGCTTAAATGGAGTTCATAGTTGGTTTCTTTTTGAAATAGCTTTGCTTCTGCTTCAATAGCAGAAACAACTTTTTCTCTTGCTTTTGAGTTCAGTATTTTTTTATTAATTCTTACTCCTAGTAAATAGGCTTTGGTTTCTGGATTATATAGTATTCCTTTATAGAAGGGAAGGGAATAAAAAACATCCTTAAGGCTATCAAGCGTTTTTTGGTCTTCTACTCTTGTGGGGAATATTCTAATCGCATCAAGTTTTTCAGTACTATCATTTTTGTGTAAAGTAATTGCACCAGGAATTCCAATTATATCTTCAACTCCTTCAATCTTTTTTAGCCTTTCTTGAAAAGATGAAAGTGTATTAAAGTCTTTCACTTTAAAAAGGTGGTTCGTAATAAATCCAATAGTTAGGAGGTTGCCATCTTCGCCAAATTTTTTCTTAAAATCTAAGTATGCAATATACTTTGGGTTGTTGGTTGGGATAGCCCTAGAGAATTCATAACTTAATTCAACTTTACTAGCTTGGTAGGCTAGTAATATCGTTATGATTACAGTTGCAATTATTAGCTGTATTCTGTACTTAAGGACTGCCTTACCAAGTGCTTGCCACATAGTATAAATTTCCTACAAAGGAAAGAAATTTAACTCGCTCCCTTTCAAACTTTTTCCATTTACCCATAGGCACCATGATTTCGCTACTTTTGTCATATGAAGTTGGTCTCTTTTCTGTTTTATCTATGGGCTAGCATAGCATCAATTCAAGCGCAGTCAATACCTCCCATAGGGCAATGGAGAGATCATGTGCCCAATAGGAATGTAATACATGTTGAGCTCATTTCTAATGAGGTGTTTGCTGCTACTCCATTTGGTATATTTACCTACGATCAAACGAATAATGAGTTTCAGAGAAAAACAAAAGTGAATGGCTTGTCAGATATTGGGTTGAAAGTTCTTGGCAAAGACCCATCATCAAATCGAGTTTGTGTTGTCTACACAAATTCAAATGTGGACATCATTGATGATGATTTGGTGAGCAATATTCCAGATATTTTACTGAAGAAGACATCATCTGATAAAACAATCAATAATGTGGCCTGGATAGGAGATTACATCTACTTGTCTTCTAATTTGGGGATCATCGTAATTAATCCAGCAAAAAATGAAATCAAAGAGACCTACCGCACTGGGCAAACGAGTCAAGACGAAAAAGTATACCAGGTATCTGTGTTAGAAGACGTTGTGTATGCCGCAACTGAACATGGTTTGAAAAAAGCAAGTTTTAATTCATCAACTATGAATGGCATTGGCGCCTGGAGTACGGAAGTTGATGCGATACTTTCTGCAGGTAAGTATGATGATCTGTTAGTCTGGGACAATCATTTGATTGCTCAGAAAGGGGATTCTATTTTTATAAAACGTTCTGGCATATGGTCCTTGTTCTATGCTTCAAGCAAGCCAATTAGCAAATTGCGCATGAGTAACCATAAATTATTCATGTTTCAAACTGATCAAGACCAATCAGGTATAGAGATTTTTACTAGTTCTAATGACTCTACTCACACATTGTATAGTGCTAATCTTTCTGCACCATTGGATTGTAAAGAAGCGGATGGAGTGCTATGGGTTGCGGATCGTGTACAAGGACTTCTTCGCTTTGAAGGAAGAAATGTACAAGTGAATAATCCTTCCTCGCCCGTCGACATTGCCACTGGTGAAGCCATTTACTTTAATAACACTATTTGGGCAAGCGCAGGATCTGTTAGTCAAGATTGGCAAGGGAAGTCAACTAAAGGAAGTGTGTTCCAGTTTGATGGGAGTAAGTGGTCTACATATAACAATCAAACAAATGCTGAATTGGATTCGTTGCCAGATATTATTTCATTAGCAGGAGATCCTTCATCAGGAGATGTTTTTTTGGGATCATTTGGTGGCGGTTTGGCAAGCCTTAATCAATCGAAGGTAAATGTATATAAACAGAACAGTCCAATATCCCCGTCCTCACTACTTCAGGGCTCTTATTTAGTGGGTGGAGTCTGTTCCGATCAAGAAAGTAATATTTGGGTCACTAATTATGGCGCATCAAACCAATTGTTGGTGAAGAAGCCCGATGGTGCTTGGAAAACTTTTAATATTCCCTTCCAACATGCTGATAATGCTGTTAGTAAAGTAATAGTGGATGCGTCATCTTATAAATGGATTGTTTCACCTAAAGGGAATGGATTGTTTTGTTTCGATGATGCTGGAACATTGGATCAGACAAATGACGATCGATGGAGGTATTTTCGACAAGGAAAGGGGAACGGGAATTTACCATCTTCAACTGTATTAAGTATTGCGTCAGATAGAAATGGATTTCTGTGGGTTGGAACAGATAGGGGTGTTGGAATTATTCAATGTGGAGATAATATTTTTAATACTACAGATTGTGAGGCATCATTGCCTATTGTGCAGCAAGATGCGTATGCAGGACTTTTATTTGGCGAAGAGCCCGTATATGATATTGCGGTTGATGGTGCTGATAGGAAATGGATCGCAACGCATCATGGTGTTTGGCTAATTTCTGCAGATGGCCAAAAAGTGATTTACCGTTTTACCAAAAATAATAGTCCTTTATTGAGTGATGTAGTTCACCACATCGTATTGAATAAAGAAAATGGTGAGGTGTTTTTTTTGACTGATTGGGGTATATGTTCATTTAGAGGAACGGCTATTGAACCCGATGTTGTTAAACAGAAGGTTATTGTTTTTCCAAATCCTGTACCCTCTGGGTATGCTGGCGTTATTGCTGTAAAAGGTGTCCCTGAAAATTCATGGGTAAAGATTACGGAGCTTGATGGTAGGCTTGTTTTCCAGACAAGGTCATTGGGTGGACAAGCAGTTTGGAATGGCCGAAACTATAAAGGGGAAAAAATAACAAGTGGTGCTTACCTTATTTTTATTTCCAACGAAAGCAACACGGAACAATTAGCAACAAAAATATTTTTTATAAAATAACTAACTGTGCTACATCAAACAAAAGGAATTATCATTCGAACCGTAAAGTATGGCGAAACATCGTTAGTTGTTTCTGCATTTACGGAATTGTTTGGCGTACAGCAGTATATGGTCAAGGGGGTAAGGTCTGCAAAAAAGTCTGCTAGCTTTTCTGCTGCTCAATTGCAAGTGGGCAATATCCTAGATATGACCGTATATCATAATGATCGAAATGCATTACAGCATATCAAGGAATGTAAGCAAGCGGTCTATTATGAATCGCTGTTTGCCGATGTCAGGAAAAACTCTGTCATGCTTTTTATGATTGAGATACTGCAAAAATGTTTACGCCAACCAGACCCTCATCCGGAATTATTTTATTTTTTGGAAGACATTTTAGTCGGGTTAGATAAAAGTACAAATTATCAAACAGCAAATATTCCTATATTCTTCATGTTGCACCTTTCACATTTTTTTGGTTTTAGGATGATGGATAATTATGACAACGTAAGTAGCATCATTGACTTACGCGAGGGAAAATTTGTTTCTACCATGCCGATACATCAGCAAATAGTATGTGAGCCTTATAGTGAATGTATTTCTTTGTTCCTAAGATCCATGCAGGTTAAGGAACTTGATCAGATTAAGTTGAACAGGCAAGTGCGGTTTGAATTATTGAATGCTTGTATTGAATATTATGAATTGCATATCCAACCATTTGGTGTGATGCGTTCTTTATCTGTCATCAGAACTGTGTTGGAAGATTAATTAAATTAATCTTTTTGAAGTTAATTTAGCATCAAGTTGAATCACACCTGGTTTTTTCCCTTTTTCAAAACTTCCAAGTTCTTCATTCCTTCCTAAGGCACGAGCTCCGTTGCTGGTAGCCCATGTAAGAATTAATTCAAGAGGTATCTCAGGATGTTTTTCTCTTATTGTTCTAATCTCCGCTGCAATGCTAAGTTGCCAATTGCTGCTATAGCTATCCGTTCCAAGCACAATATCTACACCATGTTTCATTAGCATAGCAATGGGGGGCATTTTATTTTCTATGTATAAATTTGCATTTACACAAAGGCAAAAATGGACTCCGCTAAGATTCTCTTTTGCATACTCGACTGCAAAATCAATATCCGATTCAGGTATAAATGTATTGTGAACTAAAATGATCCGTTGTCCATTTGTAAAATGTGGTAAGCAGGATCTTAGGGCTGACTTTCCGGTTATTGGAAAAGGACTTTTGTCAAATCCGAACTTTTTTAAAAAGGGTAAATATTCTCCGCCTCCAGTCATATACAGTTCGTCCTCTGCAGGATTTTCCTGATTGTGCATGGAGATGACTTTGTCTTTTGTTTGCTCATTGATATTCTTAAATGTGAGGTCACTTATTGTATAAGGCGCATGGGGAACAAGAGCCGTCATGAAGTGATTGGCTTGAAGTTTGGTTGATTTTTCACCTTCATCAAATTCATTGAGTACAGTAGAATAGTGCTCTATATTTTTGTTAGCGAGCTCATCACTGAAACTTAGTACTTCAACAAAATTATTCCACTTAATACTGCTTTTTAGTTTTGTTTCAAGTGTGTTTGCGGTATTCCCAATATCGCCAACGGCAACGATACCGTCTGCAAGCATTTCGGCTTCTGCGTTTTTTATTCGATCCAATATAATCTCCATCGGAAAGTCTCGCTTCCCCACTACATCCAATAAGAATGGAATTAGCCCGGTATGAGGTGGAATTACATCCTTCAAATGGCTTAATTCAAGATGGCAGTGGGCATTTATAAAACCAGGACTGAGGATGCCGTTAAATGTTTGAATATCACCTCCTGCTATCGTCTCATCAACGATATCAATCACCTTCCCTTCGGCGTCTGTAATCAAAACATAATTGGCATCTAGCAATTCAAATCCATCGAATATCTTTTCTGCTTGAAATTTGAGGTGTTTCATCTTGGTAAAATGAGTAACTTTGCCATCAAATTTACAGATTAATACTGGACGCTTGTCCACCTTCTCCGATATGTTAGACAAATTAGAAGCCATTAAGGCAAAATTCGATGATATAGCAGTCGCCCTTACCAATCCGGAGGTTGTTAATAATAACAAGAAATTTGAGCAAGCAAGTAGGGAATACCGAAGCCTAGAAAAAATTGTTGTGGCTTATTTAGCCTACAAAAAGTTATTGTCAGACTTGGAATTTAACCGAGAGGCACTTATGGGTGATGATGAAGAGTTGCGCGAACTTGCTAAAGCAGAATCAGCTGACTTGGATCTTCAAAAAGATACCATGGAGAAGCAAATTCGTAATATGTTGATTCCTAAGGATCCGCAAGATGAAAAGAATGCAATCATAGAAATTAGGGCTGGAACCGGTGGAGATGAGGCTTCATTGTTTGCTGGAGATTTAATGAGGATGTACTTGCGATATTGTGAAGGGAAAGGCTGGAAAACTGCCCTCTTGTCAGAAAATGAAGGTACCATGGGTGGGTACAAAGAAGTGCAAATCGAGGTTACGGGGGATGAAGTATATGGCACCTTGAAATTTGAAAGCGGTGTACATCGAGTTCAGCGTGTGCCTGATACCGAGGCGAGCGGACGCGTGCATACTAGTGCTGCTACAGTTGCCGTAATGCCGGAAGCAGAAGAAGTTGATCTAGATATTCGGGAAAGTGATGTAAAAATGGAAACCTCAAGAAGTGGTGGTGCAGGTGGTCAGAATGTAAATAAAGTTGAAACGAAGGTAATGCTTACCCATATCCTTACAGGGACGGTTGTTATCTGCCAAACTGAACGAACACAACTTGGTAATAGAGAAAAAGCGATGCAAATGCTTCGAACTCGTTTATACGAAGAACAAGTTCGAAAACAAGAGGATGAAATTTCTAGGCATCGTAAAAGCCTTGTCAGTACAGGCGATCGATCAGCTAAAATTCGTACGTATAATTTTCCTCAAGGTAGGGTGACCGACCACCGAATTGGCATGACTTTATACAATATTCAAGATGTCCTCAATGGTAATTTAGGGGAATTGATTGACGCGCTTCAATTTGCAGAAAATGCCAGCAAACTAACCCAGTAATCTCCCGTTGAGTTACTCATTCCTTCCTACTAAAAAATAATTTCTGATTTTATTATCTCTTTAACAGTCATAATGCATGATTGAACGTCTATATATTGTGTAGAGTTCTTTTGATGAGTTTTATCAACGAGATGGAGAAGTTCATAACATAGGAAGCTACAGCCTTATATCTGGCATGTAGTTAGCACATATTTTTTTCATAAGCAGTTAGTTTTGGTTACGGCCCCTATTTCCATAGGGGCTTTTTTTTACTGCCCATGCTCCTGCAATCGAGCCAATTGTATCAGCTAATGCATCCCAGAGTGAAAAACTGCGGTTAGTGAAATAACGTTGATAATATTCCATCCCCAAACCATAAAGAGAGGCTACGAGAATCAAAATCAATAATAACCTAGAGGGGGAGTACTTTTTATCTATTGAATAATAAGATCCCCATAAGAACACGAACGCACCAAAAAGGGTGAAATGGATGACTTTATCAAGCCCGGGAATACCAAAAAGACCTTTGCCTCCAAGTCCATCGGTTGACATGGATAGCAATAGAAATATAATGCTCGTCCATACAATGGAAGGCCAGATGCTTCCTAAGATTTTAAGTATCATTTAAGATCCAATAAGCGCTTTGTAGGCCTCAACACTTAATAGTGAATCCAATTGGGATGGATCTTGGATTGTCATTTTAATCATCCATCCATCTCCATAAGGGTCTTTATTGACTAATTCTGGCTGACTATCAAGCAGCGGATTTTTTTCGATTAATGTTCCGGATACAGGTAAAAATAGATCACTTACTGTTTTTACCGCTTCAACTGATCCAAAAACCACTTCAGCACTCAATTCCTTTCCTATGGTGTCAATATCAACATAAATGATATCACCTAATTCGCCTTGTGCAAACTCAGTAATTCCAACGGTTGCTACGTTTCCTTCTATCGCAATCCATTCATGTTCTTTTGTGTACTTCAATTGTTCAGGAAAATTCATGTGCTTAATTTTCTTGCAAGTTTACTGATTTTTTTGTCATCTTGAATCACTAATCCTACTAATGGGTATTGTTATTCAATAAAATCACTAATCTTATGATATACAAAGGCAAATCTACTTCAATAAAAAATGTAATTTTATGCATTGGGGGCTTTGATTTTCAAACTTGCGAACAACGCTTTTGGCATCTAAGGATAAATTTTATCTGCTATGATAAAAGAGGTCATTCTGTTAGCAAGTCATACTTTATATGTAGATATTAAAAGTTTTTATAAATAGAAATTGTTACACATGCAAGATTTGAATCTTCGTATTGAGGGGGATGTTAATTTTTCTGATGAACGGAAAAGGTGGACTACTAAATTAGATCAAGAAACGAAATTGGTTTTGGCTGAGGATGAAAAAATATTCATGCATCAGTCATTGTCTACGCCTTGTTTTAATGTAATCAGTGCATGCTATGGCATTTACCTCGAGGATTTACATGGAAATAAAATCATGGATTTCCATGGAAATAATGTTCATCAAGTTGGTTATCGAAACGAGTATGTGATGAACAAGGTGAAGGCACAAATGGATGTACTGCCATTTTCTCCTCGTCGTTATACAAACTCAATTTCTATTGAATTTTCAGAAAAGCTTCTCTCTTATTTTCCGCCTCAACTGAATCGTTTATTGTATGCGCCTGGTGGTACAAGTGCAATCGGTATGGCACTTAAGTTAGCAAGGGTGGTCACTGGTAAGCAAAAGATTGTTTCATTGCATGATTCATTTCACGGGGCCTCAATAGATGCAATTGCGGCTGGAGGAGAAGAACAGTTTAAAAAATACATGGGGGAATTCCCCGATACGATAAATATTTCACAGCCTAAAACCGCGCTAGGGGTAAACGCTAATCAGGATAGTCTTGCCGAGGCTAATGAGCTAGAGGAAGTTCTAAAAAATGACAAAAGCATTGGTGCGTTTATTGCTGAAACGGTCAGGAATACAGATGTAATTGTTTCTTCTAAATCATACTGGAAGCGGATTAGGGAGATATGTACTCAATATGGAGTGCTCTTGATTTTAGATGAAATTCCAATCGCCTTCGGAAGAACTGGAGCCATGTTTGCGTTCGAACATTTTGGTATTGTGCCAGATATTGTTTGCCTAGGTAAAGGGATGGGTGCTGGCATAATTCCTATGGCCGGTATAGTGACTAAAGAGGAATATAATATCGCATCGGATATCGCACTCGGTCATTACACATTTGAGAAAAATCCATTAGGGGCTGCTGCAGGGCTTGCTATGTTGGAATTCTTAGAGGACAATAAGATAATTGAAAAAGTAATATCTGATCAAGCGTTCATGAAAGAGCAATTGATGAAGTTATACGATAGTCATTCAGCCATTGGGGATGTTAGAGGAATTGGTCTATTGTGGGCAATTGAACTAGTTTTCGACAGAGGAACTATGGAAAAGGATTGTGATCTTGCAGAGAAAGTAATGTACTATGCATTAAAGCATGGAATGAATTTCAAGGTTTCTGGAGGAAATGTCATTCAACTTTCTCCTGCATTAATTATAAATAGAGAAGAATTAAAAAGGGCTGTAAATATTTTGGACAATGCATTTCACGAATTAATCTAATCTTTCAAATACTTGATTTACTGGGAAAGAAGATTGTTTCTTGTTGATTTGAAGGGGGTGTTAAAATTCCTGATTTGAAAAATACAACAGAACATGGTCTTTCATAAAATTCTCCTGTTTCATAAGGTCCATTTGTCCAATTTCTTTGATCTGTTTAAAATGCGGCCATCCATCTTCGTCCCAACCCTCATGTTCATAATAGCCACTTGTTGAAAGAATCGTGCAAACAGCAACATGCATGAGATCTTGTTTTTGTTCCTTGGTGAAGGTATGTCCGGCGCCCCCAACCTCTTGAACGCCAATTAAAAAAAGAATGGATTCTAGGTCTGGCTTTTTGCCAAATTTATCCATAAGCTTTTGTTCTAGCTTCCACCACCTTACTTGCAAATCATCTGACGTCATCATGGAACAAAGCTAATTAAGATATTTCATCCAAAGCTAGATTACCGCTATTCAATTCACTCAAGTCCTTTGCCTATCTTTGCAAAAAAAAGGGAATATGCTTCAGCTTGGGTTTATTCGAAACAATAAGGACATTGTAATTGCTGGTCTGAAAAAGAAAAATTTTTCTGAATTCGAGTTGGTGGATCAAATCATATCCTTGGATGAACAGCGCCGTAAACTTCAGATTCAATCAGATGAGGTACTAGCTCAACGAAACGCTGCCTCCAAAGCCATTGGAATATTAGTTGGGCAGGGACTTAAAGAGGAAGCTGAGGCAAAGAAGGTAGAAGTTTCTGCATTGAAGGAAAGTATTGATAAGATTGCTTCTGAGCTGGCTGACTGCGAAAAGTTGGTTAACTCAATTCTTGTTCGTTTGCCAAATCTTCCAGCAGAAATTGTTCCAAATGGTACAAGTGCTGAGCATAATGAAGTTGTTCGTACATCCGGTAAGATACCCGTATTATATGCTGATGCTGTTCCACATTGGGATTTGATTACGAAATATGACTTGGTTGATTTTCAGACAGGGGTTAAGATTACTGGAAGTGGATTCCCTTTGTATAAGGGCCGTGGTGCAAAACTGCAAAGAGCATTGATTCAATATTTTTTAGATTATAATACAGCGGCAGGCTATGTGGAATACCTTCCGCCATTAATGGTTAATGAGGCTTCTGCATACGGAACGGGTCAGCTTCCTGATAAAGAGGGTCAAATGTATTTCATGCCTGCAGACAACTTCTATCTAATACCAACAGCTGAAGTGCCTATTACAAATATTTACCGCGATGAAATAATTGCTCAGGCTGATTTGCCTATCAAAATGACTGCTTATACACCTTGTTTTAGACGAGAGGCTGGAAGCTTCGGTAAAGATGTTCGTGGATTAAATAGAGTGCATCAATTTGATAAAGTAGAAATTGTTTATTTAACGGAAGCTGAACATAGCTATGCAGTTCTGGATGAAATGGTTAGTCACGTAGAAAAACTAATACAATCATTAGGCTTACCTTATAGAATTTTACGCTTATGTGGAGGTGATATGAGCTTTGCATCTGCACTTACATATGATTTCGAAGTATATAGTACAGCACAACAACGATGGCTAGAGGTTAGCTCAGTATCTAATTTTGAAGCCTTTCAGACTAATCGTCTTAAAATCAGATCAAAAGATAAACAGGGAAAGCCTGAACTATTGCATTCTCTCAATGGGAGCTCTTTGGCCTTGCCACGAATACTTGCAAGTCTTTTAGAGAACAACCAATCTCAGGATGGAATTGAAATTCCTTCAGTATTAAGGCCTTATTTCGGAGCTGATAAAATTTCCTGATGGTGTAGTCGAAAGTCATCAATCCTTTTGTTCATAATGCTAAACCAAATGGGCGGAATAAGAGATAGAATCATCATTCCTGGATATCCGGTAGGCATTTGAGGAGCATTTTCATGATGTCTTAGTAATTGATATTTTCGGCTTGCCATGTAATGATGGTCACTATGTCTTGATAATTCAAAAAGCATTAGTCTTCCAAGAATATGATTGCTGTTCCAGCTATGTATAGGTAATGTGCGTTCGTAATTACCTGAACTATTTTTTGCTCTTTCCAATCCATAATGTTCAATGTAGTTAACTGTTTCAAGTAATAGAAATCCGATAGAGGCAGCTGCTATAAAATAGAGCATGGTTTTCCATCCAAATAGAATGAATACAATAGATACCAGTACGAGTTGAAGGAATTGAAATTGGATCATTTGATTTGAGAAATGCAAGATTGGCCTGCTTTTCTTGCGTTGGTCTGTGGCTGCTATTTTCCAAGCAGAAAAATACCCAAGAATGATTGTTCTGAAGTAGAATAAATAAATAGGCTCTCCACGTCTGGCACTGCTTGGGTCTTCTTTTGTAGAAACATTTTTGTGGTGTCCTTGATTATGCTCAATATAAAAATGCATGTATAAGGAAGAGAGCAGTAACGCTTTAGCTAAATTTCTTTCGTATAGATTTTTTCTATGCCCCAGCTCATGACCTACATTGATTCCAAATGTTCCACACAGCAATCCCATGACAAAAATTCTACCAATTAATTCAATGGATGTTAATGAGGCTACTTGAGTAGATTGCAGAAAAAAGTACAATGAACAATATTGGATCGGCACAATTAAGTAAAGCCAATAATCATAAAGTCTATCCTTCTTTGCCATTTCTTCCTCAGCTGTGCTAAGGTTAGTTGTTTTTGCCGGTAAAACTAATTCTACCAAAGGAATAAAGGCAAAGGCATACAACATTGGTGTTGATATAATCCATCCAGTATTGGTGAATGCAAAATAGGCGAGGATAAAAATACTTAACGGGGCACCAAATTTGATTGCTCTAAGTTTCATTGTTTTGGTATTAAATTCAAAATATAGCTACTCGTATTTTTTTGAAAATCAGATTATAAAATTAAGATTTCATCATTTTTTGTAACCAGCTAGTCAACGAAAATAATATAAGTGATGCTATTCCTGCAAGTATAACAAAGAGTAAAAAGAAGTCGTACATATTATGCATTTCAAATCCCATAAATGAAGTGCTAGTTCCTTGGTCTGGGTATAAAGCACTCAACTTGCCGGCAAGCTTATTCGCGAAAGCATTAGCGAGAAACCATACAGCCATGAGCAGTGAGGATAGTTTTAATGGGGATAGTTTATTGAATAATGACATGCCTATGGGAGAAAGACAAAGTTCGCCCCATGTATGCAAGATGTAAAGACCAGTTAGCCAGATCATTCCCACTTTAATGCCTGGTTGTACGTCTTTAACCCCTGTAGCAATCCACAGATAGCCTAAAGCAAGCAATAATAATCCCAATGCCATCTTTGTAGGTGATGAAGGTTCGTATTTCCCTAGCTTAAGCCAAATCCAGGCAAAAACGGGTGCAAAACTTACGACGAATAAAGAGTTTAGTGATTGGAAAAAACTTGCCGGAACTTCTTCAAATAGTATGTCTTGGTTTCCTTTGGTAAGTAAGGAATAGTTGATGTATAAAATTCCTAAGCCCATCATGGCTAATAAAAAATAAACGGTATTTCTAAGCTTAATATCATTGGCGCTGAGGTTTGATGAAGCTTTTTTATACAATTTGTAGGTGAAAATGAGTAGCACAATTGATAATGCATAAACTATCCAAACGGGAATGTGTAGCCCGACATAGCGGTCTGTTTGTTCATCAGCAAAGAAGGTTAGTGAGGCACCCCCTTGTTCAAATGCACTCCAGAAAAAGATTACAAAAAAAGATACGATGAATAGTACGCCGATTTTTTTCTTTTCAAGGATGGAAAGGGTTTTATCACTAAAAATTATAAATAAGATTAATAAAAGTGATGCGATGAGCAGGTAAAATAAAAAGGAAAAAACTTTTGCATCTACATACACCAAAGCAATCATAAGGCCTGAAAAAAGGGCCATGCCTAGAACAATAATGAATGGTTTTATACTGTTTTTAGTCGTTTTTTCAGGAGTGTTTCCAATTTGTTTACCAGTATGATCAAGTAGGTATTTGTCTTGAAATACTTTTTGGATTATGACACTTAGCAGCATTCCTATGCCGGCTATTAGGAAAGCCCATTTGAAATCAGCAGGATTCCCAGTATCACCAAAAATTCCACAAAGGAACGGACCCAGAGCACCACCCACATTAATACCCATATAAAATATGGTGTAGGCCGGATCGATTCTTCTATCTCCAGGAGGATATAATTGACCTACCATAGAGGAGATATTTGGCTTGAAAAATCCATTGCCTGCTATCATAAATCCGAGGCCACAGAAAAAGAGCATCATAGAAAGAGATGGATTGCTTTCATAGGTTGACCCACAAAAAAACAAGATGAATTCACCAATAGCCATAGTTAAACCACCCATGATAATTGATCTCTTATTTCCTAAATATCGATCAGCCATGAATCCACCAATTAGTGGGGTGAGGTAGCTAAGGCTAGTGTAACTGCCATATAAATTGGAGGCGAAGGTTTTGTCAAACAACATGGCTTTTGTCATGAAAAGAACAAATATGGCACGCATTCCATAGTAGTTGAATCTTTCCCACATTTCTGTCGTAAACAGAATATATAATCCTTTTGGATGCGAAGTGCTCTGATGTTGGCTCATGTGCTCAGTTTTATGATGTGGTACCTAAAATAAGGAATTTAGTTCAACGGGGTTTTCTTGTCAAAAGAATTCTCTATTCTTTTCTGCATATGTATCTTTGCGGAGAAGGACTTAGCCAATTTATTTGAATTTTTTATTTTATGAATATACTTCTATTAGGTGCAGGAGGAAGAGAACATGCTTTTGCCCAAAAAATCAGCAAAAGTGCCCATTGTGAAAAGCTATTTATTGCTCCAGGAAACCCCGGAACCGCTCAATTTGGAGAGAATATTACAATCACAGTGAATGATTTTGAGGCTATAGGGGCCTTTTGCAAAGTAAAAAATATTCAAATGGTGGTTGTCGGCCCTGAAGACCCACTTGTAAATGGCATCTTTGATTATTTTAAATCAGACATTGAATTAAGCAAGATCATCGTTGTTGGACCTTCTGCAGCTGGTGCTCAACTTGAGGGAAGTAAGGCTTTTGCGAAAGCCTTCATGGAACGACATGGCATACCAACAGCTGCTTATCGTGAATTTAATAAATCAAGCTTTGAAGAAGGTGTCAGTTATTTGCGTAACCATACCCTACCTATTGTGTTAAAGGCAGATGGACTCGCAGCAGGGAAGGGGGTAGTTATTGCACAAACCCATGATGAGGCGTTGCATACTTTTGAAGAGATGATTCAGCTATCTCTCTTTGGCAAAGCGGGTGAACGGGTTGTGGTAGAATCATTTCTGACAGGCGTAGAATTAAGTGTTTTTGCCCTCACTGATGGGGAAAAGTATGTCTTGCTTCCAGAAGCTAAGGATTATAAACGAATAGGAAAGGGAGATACAGGTCCAAACACCGGAGGTATGGGGGCGGTTAGTCCGGTTCCTTTTGCTGATGATCTGTTCATGGATAAAGTAATAAAACAAGTGGTAGAGCCCACGATCAAGGGAATCGCTGATGAAGGATTAATATATCAAGGATTTGTTTTCTTTGGTTTAATCAAGGTGGAAGGCGAACCTTTTGTTATTGAATACAATTGTAGAATGGGCGATCCGGAAACAGAAGTTGTGATGCCTAGATTGACTTCTGATTTGGTTGAATTATTCTTAGCCATGGCTCATGGTAAACTGGAAAATGGGTTAGTTGAAACCGATAAGCGTGCCGCAGCAACTGTGGTGTTGGTAAGTGGAGGGTATCCAGGTGATTTTGAAAAAGGTAAGGTAATTTCAGGGCTAGATGAAGCTTCAAGCGTTCAAACCATGGCATTTCATGCAGGAACAATGGAAAGAGAGGGTAGTTATTACACCAATGGTGGGCGTGTTGCAGCCATTACGTCCTATGGGGGTACCATTCAAGAGGCAGTTTCGACTTCATTGACTAAAATTCAATCTATACATTTTGATAAGATGGATTTCAGAGAGGATATTGGGTATGAGTTTCTTGGATAGTTTTGTTAGGAAAGCACTTTAACATTATTATCTTGATTCTTATTAAAATTATTGATTGTTTATCCCTTTTTTTATTTCAACTTTGTAACATCAAAACAAATCAGAACTGATGGGACTTTTCACATGGTTTACACAAGATATAGCAATTGATTTGGGTACTGCAAATACCCTGATTATTCATAACGACGAAATTGTTGTGAATGAACCATCTATCGTAGCATTGGACCGCAGTAATCCTAAAATTTTATTGGCTGTAGGGAAGAAAGCATTACTCATGCATGAGAAGACGCATGAAAGTATCCGCACTGTTCGTCCATTGAAAGATGGTGTAATTGCCGATTTCAATGCGGCTGAATTGATGATTAGGGAAATGATAAAACTTATTTATCCTAAGAAGCCACTTTTCCCACCTAGCTGGAAAATGATGATATGTATTCCTTCTAGTATTACAGAAGTTGAGAAAAGAGCCGTTAGAGATAGCGCTGAACAAGCTGGAGCGAAAGAAGTTTATCTTATTCACGAACCAATGGCTGCCGCTCTTGGTATTGGCATTGATGTTACCGAACCTATTGGCAATATGATCATTGATATTGGCGGTGGTACTACGGGTATAACAGTTATCGCCCTAGCAGGTATCGTTTGCGATCAGTCTATTCGTATCGCCGGTGATGAATTTACTGCAGACATCATGGAGGCCTTAAGAAGGTATCATAGTTTGTTAATCGGCGAAAGAACTGCCGAACAAATTAAAATTCACGTTGGTGCTGCAATGAAAGATTTAGATAATCCACCTGATGATATGGCTGTAAACGGACGAGATCTTGTTACCGGTATACCAAAGCAAATCATGGTTAGCTATCAAGAAATTGCTGAAGCATTAGATAAATCAATCTTTAAGATTGAGGAAGCTATACTTAAAGCCTTGGAAACAACTCCGCCCGAATTGGCTGCAGATATTTACAGAAGAGGGTTATACATAACTGGAGGTGGTGCATTGCTGAAAGGATTGGATAAGCGTCTTTCACTCAAGATTAAATTACCTGTTCATGTTGCAGAAGACCCTTTAAAAAGTGTAGTGCGTGGAACAGGTCTTGCGCTAAAGAACTATCAGAATTTTCCTTTCATCATGCGATAATTAGCCTCACCTAAAACAACTAAGGAGTAGGCCATTCATGCGTAACGTTTTTCTTTTTTTAAAGAGGTATTCAGTCCTGATTTTTTTTCTGTTGTTACAGGGAACAGCCCTTTATATGCTCTTTACCTACAACAAGTTCCACAACACGATCTATACTATTTTTTCGAGCGAAGTGTCAGGAAAAGTTTTCGATAGACTAAATAATGTTGAGGAATATCTTTCGTTAAAGAAAGAAAATCAGTCTTTGCGATTGCAAAATGCCGCACTTCTCTCTCGTCTTCCATCAGGTTTGATTGTTGCTGATTCTAGTTTCTCCTTTGTTATTGACACATTAAAAAATGATTCAATTTCTGTTGTCAGACAATTCGAATATATGCCAGCAAAAGTGCTTAGTAATTCTGTCTTTCTTCAACAGAATTATATCATGCTTCATCGAGGTAGCGATCAAGGAGTTTCAAATAATATGGCGGTAGTAGGCACTGATGGCATTATCGGTACTGTTGTTGGAACAAGTAAGAATATGTCTATTGTAATGAGTCTGCTTCATCGTCAGTCGAAGCTCATTGCTGTTATGAAAAAAGGGAGTGGACTTGGGGAGGTAAGCTGGGATGGTAAAGATCCGGCAATCCTGAGTTTGAATAAAATACCGAAAACCGTTAATGTTAAAAAAGGAGATACCGTGATTACCAGTCCATATTCAGATCGTTTTCCACCGGGGATGCCTATTGGGTATGTAGAAGAGGTTGATCAAGACCAAGAAACAAATACCTATATCTTAAAAGTCAGAACCTCTACTGACTTTTATTCAATTCAGCATGCATATGTTGTCAAAAATATCTTGGAGGAAGAAATGCAAGAGCTTAAACGAAAATTAATTAAGGAGTGAGATACATTATTCAAAATAGCATCCGCTTTTTCATAATCATTTTTATTCAGGTTTTCATCCTGAGCAAGATCCCGCCATTGCATCAATTTATTGTTCCTTATTTTTATTTTGCATTGATTCTTTGGCTCCCATTTAAAACGTCAAGAGCGGCATTGCTTTTTTATGGATTTGTTGTAGGTATGATTGTAGACATGTTCTACAAGACGCCAGGATTGCATACTGCATCCGCCGTCTTAATTGCCTATATGAGGCCTTACGTAATAAACCTACTTCTACCAAAGGAAGTTACAGAATGGGGTGATGAAGAGCCTAATCGATTTTCTATGGGATCACTTCCTTATTCGACCTATGTTCTATTTCTAACCATTTTGCATAATGGATATCTGATACTTTTGGAGTGGATTCAGTTTGGTAGTTTTTTGTATTTTTTTGGAAAGTTAATTGGAACATCAATGATTAGTTTGTTGCTCATGTTGATTGCAGAACTTTTTGTTCATAGAAAAACACGCACACGTTAACATTGCATGATGTAAATTCGCACAGAACCCCCTTTTAATTCTATGCCAGCAATCAATCAGTCAAGACAAAATGTGATACGCTTGATCATCGGCATCTCTTTTTCAATCCTTATCATTCGATTGTTATTCCTGCAGCTAGCCTCGTCAAAATATGATCTTCTTGCCATTGATAATGCTGTAAGTAAAAAGGTGATTTTCCCTGAACGAGGAATTGTTTTTGATCGAAAGGGTAAATCAATTCTGGAAAATACACAGACATATGATCTGATGATTTTGCCAACACAGCTTAAGGGATTAGACACGCAGGGTGTTTGTGCCATTTTAAAAATTGAGATGCCTGAATTTAAAGATCGCCTTATATCGGCAATCATTAAAAACGGTCGGTATAGGCCTTCTATTTTTGAGGCGTCCCTTTCTACTGAAACCTTTGTTCAGCTTCAAGAAAATATCTATCGATTTGAGCCAGGTTTTTTTCTTCAGGAACGCCCCATTAGATCATACCCGTACAAAGCAGCCGCACAAGTGCTTGGCTATGTTGGAGAGGTTGATTCAACCATATTAAAACGCACAAACTTTTTTTATCAGATTGGTGATTATATGGGACTGAGTGGATTGGAACGATTTTATGAGCCGATACTTATGGGTCAACGCGGTGTTCGATATCAGGTCAAGGATAATAAAAATAGAATTGTGGGTCCATATGAACAAGGTCGATTTGATTCAATAGCTATAGCTGGACGGAATCTGAGAACATACATGGATATTGATTTACAGGTGCTTGCGGAACGGCTTTTAAAAAATAAACTCGGTGCTATTGTTGCAATTGAGCCTAAGACAGGTGGAATATTGGCTTTGGCAAGTGGACCAACATACGATCCGAATCAATTAACTGGAAATCAACGAAGGAATAATTTTTCCTGGCTGCTAAGAGATACCTCAAGGCCCCTATTTAATAGAGCAATAAAAGGGCAATATCCTCCTGGTTCAACCATTAAGCCCATTCAAGCATTAGTTGCGTTAGATGAAGGGGTGATCACGCCAAATTTTGGACTTAATTGTCGTGGTGCATACCTTGGTTGCAGAAGGCCAATTTCTTGTGAAGAAAAGTTTGCTGGGCATGCTGGAAATCTTCGACTAGCACTAGCTCATTCATGCAATAGTTATTTTTCTCATATTTATAGATTAGCAATTGATAATCCAAATGAGCGAACCACGGTTAACGGGTATCTAAGATGGAAACGCTACATGAATTCATTTGGGCTTGGCGTAAAACTTGGAGTTGATCTTCCTAGTGAAGACCGTGGGTATATTCCAGATACGAGTTTCTATAATAGAATTTATAATAAATCATGGAGCTCTTGTACCAACGTCTTTCTTGGAATTGGTCAGGGTGAAATGCAAGCTACCCCATTGCAGATGGCTAATTTAATGTCCATCATAGCTAATAAGGGGTACTATTATATACCCCATTTTGTTAAGTCAATTGATGACCCTCGGGAATCCGACACCATACTCAATCGCTATAAAATCAAGCACAACGTCACCAACATTCCTGATACCATATATAATATTGTACAAATGGCTATGCAGGATGTTGTTGAAAGCGGTACTGCTCGTGGGGCACGAATTGAAGGCATTGCGATGTCTGGTAAGACTGGTACTGCAGAGAACTATGGGATAATTTATGGAAAGCGAGAGAAATTGGCTAACCATTCTTGGTTTGTTTGTTTTGCACCAAGGGAGAATCCTAAAATTGCTGTTGCCGTAGTTGTTGAAAATGCGGGATTTGGGTCAACGTGGGCTGGGCCTATGGCATCATTGATGGTTGAAAAATACCTTAAGGATACTTTATCTCAAGCACGATGGAAGGAAGTTGAACGCATTGAGAGTAAAGAAATTATTCTCCCTATAGTAAAGGCAAAGCGAGCGGCATTGGACTCACTTCGATTGCAACGATTAAGGAACGATCTACTAAGGAGGCAGGCATTCCTTCCTCTATCTCCTTTTGATAAAAAGAATCATGAGCGCATCATCTTAGCGTTTCATTTAAACGCACTAAAACCAGATCATGAAGAACAATTCATTTGATATATCAAAGGGAGTCGATTGGGCATTGGTGCTGGTTTACGTTATTCTTGTGGTGACAGGTATTGCTAGCATTTTTGCTACAACATATCGAGATGAAAATATATTAAATGGATTTTTATCGCTTACTACAGACTATAGTAGGCAAACTTTATATTTTTTAATAAGTGCCGTATTAGCCATTTTTATTTTATTAACCGATAGTAAGTTTTATACCGCTACTGCAAATATTTTTTATGTTTTTGGAATCATTTTGTTGATTTTAGTATTTCCTTTTCATACGGACGTAAAGGGAACAAAGTCAATCATTCGATTTTCTTCTTTTCAATTACAGCCGGCAGAATTGTGTAAGATATTTGTAAATCTTGCATTAGCTAAATACCTCTCCTCTAGGGATATTGCACTATCCAAGCTAAAGACTATGTTTATCGCAGCGTCTTTGGTGTTGATCCCGGCTATACTTACGATAATGCAAAGTGAAACAGGATTGGCCTTGGTTTACTTTTCATTTTTTCTAGTAATGTATCGAGAAGGCTTACCCTCTGCATTCTTATCTATTGGATTCTCCCTCGCAGTGTTGGTTGTATTAACATTATTAATCGACCAAGATATATTAGCGGTTGGCTTAACATTGCTCGCTGGCTTTGTAGTGTTTTTATTCAAGCGTCAAATCAGTAGAAGAAAATCATTATTTTTTGTTGTCTTTGCTATTTGGGCTTTTTGTGTAGGCGTTCAACGTTTTGCTGTTCCATATTTCTTTAATCATGTACTTAAGCCATATCAGGTTCAACGAATCTATTCTACTGTAGGCAAAGATTTTCAAGTAGATACTAAAACAATCAGTGAGGAAGATTTAAAAAAAATAGAGGAAAAAAAGAAGGCAGGAAATTATAATGTAAAACAAAGTAAGATTGCCATTGGTTCTGGAGGTTTCTTTGGTAAGGGCTTACTAAAGGGAACGCAAACCCGTTATGATTTTGTTCCAGAGCAGAGAACTGATTTTATATTTTGTACTATTGGTGAAGGATTTGGATTTATAGGAAGTCTCCTATTGCTGGCTTTATATTTATTCATGATTTTTCGTGTTATCAGGATAGCTGAACGGCAACGTAGTTCATTTAGTCGTTGTTATGCATATGGGGTTGCCTCAGTCTTATTTTTTCATGTCTTTATTAATGTTGGAATGACCATTGGGATAGTCCCCGTGATTGGGATTCCTTTACCCTTCATGAGTTATGGAGGAACAGCTCAAATAACATTTACCGTGTTATTATTTATTTTGATTCGACTTGATGCAGATCGTCAAATGATTTTGCGTTAATTCCAGACATATTCTTAATATGAAGATTATACCACTTTCAGAGGGTTCGTTTACCATAGATCAAACGAAGGAATTCGTGCCATTTCAAACAAGCATTGATGATTTACAAAGCCGACCAAGAGGAAGTCTATTGGTTGAAATCCAACCTTTTCTCGTTATCACTGAAAAGGACGTTTTGTTATTGGATACTGGGTTGGGATTTACGGATGGGCAAGGTATTTTACAGTTACATCAAAATTTAGCCATGAATGGATTTTATCCCTCTGATGTCACCAAAGTCTTGATGACTCATCTTCATAAGGATCATGCTGGGGGTTTATTTATGCATGATTCCTTGATAAATGAGGATAAACTCGCTTTTCCAAATGCTACCTATTATATCCATCGCAAAGAGATTGAATTTGCGTTAAGTGGCCATAGTGCCTCTTATAATACTACTTCATTTGAGACTTTATTGGAAAATGAGCAGGTAATCTTATTGGAAGGAGAGAAGGGGTTAATTGATGGGTATATCGCATTTGAAATATCGGCAGGACATTCACCATTTCATCAAGTGTTTTCCATTTTTGAAAACAATCAAATTGTTTTTTTTGGTGGTGATGAAGCTCCTCAACTTCAACAAATGAAAACAAAATTTGTAGCAAAGTATGATTCTGATGGAAAAAAAGCAATGGAGCTTAGGTCACAGTGGTGGGAGTTAGGTATAAAAGAAGGATGGGTTTTCTTATTCTATCATGATATCAAAACTCCCACATATGGTGAGTCAGGAGATTCGGTGATAGTTAAGCTTAGTTAATAGTTAAGTGTAAATACTTAATACAATTAAGCTGCTTTTTTTCTTCCTGGTACTGGGTATAAAAAAAAGAGGCCAGCTCTAAAGAGAGCCAGCCGTTGCTAACCTATGAAAAACACCGAGTTAAAAGTACATTTTTTATAAAATATTATCAAAATCCTTTTTTCCTACCTTCAAATCGTCCTTTTTCAGATTGTCTTTTCTGAAATTCACGCCTAACCAAGGACTTGAATTCATCTTCTGCGCCAAAAACCTTATTTGCTCGGTCTTGGGTCATCACCTTGGTGAAATCATCCCTGTATTTTTTCTTAATATCCAACAGTTTTTGCTGTTTTTCAAGTCGGTCACTGCTGTTTTTATCTAAAGCAATCCCCCTCATATCATTTCTGTACATATTGAATATTGGCCAAAACTTTTGGGCTTCATCAGGGTTCAGGTTCAATTCTTTGGTGATAAATGCCATTTCCATAGCCTGGATTTTACGTAAGTCGGCTGACCTGTTTTCACCTCTTTCAATCCGGTTTGTTTGGGCTTGGCTTGATATTCCTAGGCTTAGACCTACGAGTAATATCAGTAAAATCTTTAATCTCATTTCAGCCATTTTTGTCATGTTTCGAATTTATTATGATTAGTTTAATGATTTATATTCTGTTGAACCAGTTTGGTCAATAAATTGTTTGATATCGTTTTCTGGTATTTCTTGAAGTACCTGGCGGATTGTTTCTTGATTGATGTCAACCAACAAGTTATTTTCTGCTGTAATGGGGGTATCATTTTCATTATCATCCTTAACGTCATCCACCTCATCAAGGTATCCTATTATTGATTCGAGTGAAAGATCCGATGCCGAATTCTTTTGCTGGGCAGCTAGTGGGCTTGTGGCGTTATGTTGATTATAGGTATAGGAAATAATGAGAAGCCCTGTTATGCAAGCCGCAGCAGCGTAGCGTATGATTCTTTTATAGCTAAATACCGAACGAATTATAGTTTGCTCTTTTTTAGGGGTGGCATTAAACGTTGCGAAGTAGTTTTCTGGGACGTAGAATGGGTTTTGCTTTTGCATCCCAGCCAGAATTGGAGATAATTCCTCTAATTCTGCAGTGCTATTCTCTTCTTTAATTTTTTCCAACAATTTGCTTGGGAAGGTGGAAAAGTAATTTTCTGGGGTGCTTAATGCCTTTTGCTCGGATTGTTGAATTGTTCTTAGGAGGTTGATGGAGAAAAGCTCAAAATACTCTTGAGATAGGGTAAACGGATTCGTTTTTGGTAGGTTAGCAACAGCTTGACTTATTGCTTGTGTTTCTGATAATATGGTTTTTGATGAATTCATCCCATGTTTGACCGCCGCTAGAGGAATTGGTTTAATGATTTAAAATGTAATCTTCTATTTTTTTAACTGCATGATGATAGCTAGCCTTGAGAGCGCCAACGGATGTCTCCAAAATCTTGCTCATTTCCTCGTAGCCCATTTCCTCAAAATACCTCAAATTGAATACAATGCGTTGTTTTTCAGGTAGTTGTTGAATAGCCAATTGGAGTTTCCAAACGGCCTTATTTGAGTCGAAATCTTTTTCACTCTGTAATTTTTCTTCGAGATGAAGTCCTGAATCATCGATGGAAATATTGCTTCTCTTTTTTTGCTGATCCAAAAAGGATAGACTTTCATTTACAGCTATTCTGTAAAGCCATGTGAAAAGCTGTGATTCTGCTCTGAAATTATCAAGCCCGTTCCAAGCCTTAATGAATACATTCTGCATTACATCATTGGCGTCTTCATGGTTGATGACTAGTCTGCGTATTTGCCAATAAATTCTTTCTTGGTACTTTTTTACAATAGAGGTGAAGGCTGATTCCTTGGTTTTAGGCTCTTTAAAGCCCGCTACTAATTCTTCGTCTTCTGAATGTTGTGGATTCATGTTAACTGCATTCTTTATCGCAAAGGCAAAACGTTAGGCCTTTTTTCTCAAGATTGCTTTTTCAGCGGCGGCTACTATGAATTCTGTATCCAATCCATATTTTTTAAGCAATTCTGTTGGTTTTCCGCTTTCTCCAAACGTATCCTGAGTACCAATCATTTCAATTGGGATAGGGCATTCTTTCGCCGCTACTTGTGCAATGCTATCGCCTAATCCTCCAATCACATTATGTTCCTCTGCAGTTACTGCACACCCTGTTTTCTGAATTGAGGCCACAACGGCAGCCACATCTAACGGCTTAATAGTATGAATATTGATGATTTCGGCATGGATACCTTTTTCTTTTAGTATCCTTCCAGCTTCAATTGCTTTCCATACAAGGTGCCCGCAAGCGAAAATGCTGATGTCATTTCCTCTTGAAAAATGTTGTGCCTTGCCAACGATAAATGGTTCATTCGGATCGGTGAAAATTGGCCAAACTGGTCTACCAAATCGTAAATAAACCGGTCCTTGGTATTCTGCTATTGCAATCGTTGCGGCTTTGGTTTGATTATAATCACATGGCACGATCACTGTCATACCCGGAAGCATCTTCATTAACCCTATATCTTCTAGGATTTGATGAGTGGCACCATCTTCACCCAATGTGAGTCCAGCATGCGATGCACAAATCTTGACATTTTTATTGGAGTACGCAACAGATTGTCTTATTTGGTCATATACCCTTCCAGTTGAGAAATTAGCAAATGTGGTAGTGTAAGGAATTTTTCCTCCAATGGTAAGTCCTGCAGCAATTCCAATCATGTTGGCTTCTGCTATCCCTACTTGTATAAATCGTTCTGGAAAGGCTTTTATGAATGCATTTAATTTTAGTGAACCAGCTAAGTCCGCTGTGAGGGCTACTACATTTGGATTTTTTTGTCCAAGTTCGAATATACCATCTCCAAATCCACTTCGTGTATCTTTTTGACCAGTTACTTCTATCGCATCAAGCATGATAAAGTTGTTTTTTACAAAGTAACATCAAACGGTCCTTATTTTTAACTCTATCTTGGTTTTTTTAACGTTTATTAATTTAATTTATGGCTTCTGAGTTCGAGATGGACAGGAAGTTTTTCTATAACCTGTTCCCACTTCCATGCAGATGTCATAATTTCTTCCAAAGAATATTTAGGAATCCACTGTAATTGTTCTTTTGCTTTATCATTATTGGCGTATATCGCAATTACATCTCCCGGTCTTCTAGGGCCAATAGTATAATTAAGTGTAATGCCTGTGCTTTTTTCAAATGCCTTAATCGTTTCTAAAACGGATATACCATTACCCGATCCTAAATTGAATACTTCGCAGGAGGAGTTGTTTTTGTTGGCAATAAGAAATTCCAATGCTTTTGTGTGCGCATTGGCTAGGTCACAGACATGGATAAAATCACGAATACATGATCCATCACGAGTATCGTAGTCGTTTCCGAATACAGTAAATCCTGCCATTTTGCCTATTGCCGTTTGAGTTAGAATCGGGGTAAGGTTTTGTGGTCTATCAATAGGAAGCTCTCCAATATGTGCTGTTGGGTGAGCTCCTGCTGGATTGAAATAACGGAGCATTACAGATTTGGTAAATCGCGTAGCAGCAGCAAATGCCTCTATCATTTGTTCTCCCATTTGCTTTGTTAGTCCGTATGGAGATTCAGCGTTTTTTCGTGGTGTTTGCTCTGTTACCGGAATACTGTCGGGATTTCCATATACGGTGCAAGAAGAAGAGAATACAAAATAAGGGGTCTTAAATTCTTCAATGCATCGCATGATGTTTATGAGGGAACCGAGGTTGTTCTGAAAATAGAGTATGGGTTTTTCAACTGATTCGCCAACTGCTTTATATGCTGCAAAGTGAATGACGCCAACGATATCTGTGTTTTCTTCAAAAATCGCGTGGGTCTCATCATAATTACAAAGGTCTACTTTATAATTCTTTATTTTTTTTCCAGTAATTTTTTCAACTCCGTCAAGCATGGTTGGTGTTGACCTGGAATTATTATCTACAGAGACTACGTCAAATCCATGTTCAATCAAGTCCACTAATGTATGAGATCCGATATATCCTGAACCGCCAGTAACGAGAATTTTTTTCATTTGGTTGAGCATTTAATTTGATGATTCTAGCATATCCATGATATACGTTCCGTAGCCACTTTTCAATAATGGTTCTGCAAGTTTAATCAATTGTGCTTTGTCTATAAATCCTTTTCTCCATGCAATTTCTTCTATACAGGCAACTTTGATTCCTTGACGTTGTTCAATTACTTGAATAAATTGCGATGCCTGCATCAACGAGTCGAAGGTGCCAGTATCAAGCCATGCTGTTCCTCGATCTAAGACTGAAACGCTGAGTTTATCACGCTTTAAATATTCTAAGTTGATGTCTGTTATTTCATATTCACCTCTTGGCGAAGGCTTGATGTTTTTTGCGATTTGAACTACTTCATTGTCATAAAAGTAGAGTCCTGGTACAGCATACCTACTCTTGGGATGAGTCGGTTTTTCTTCAATTGAAATAGCTTTTTTGTTAGCATCAAATTCAACCACCCCATACCGTTCAGGGTCACTTACGTGATAGGCATAGACGATGCCGCCATTTGGGTTGCTGTTTTTTTCAAGCGTATTACCAAGGCCCATTCCATAAAAAATATTATCTCCTAAGACGAGTGCACAACTATCATCTCCGATGAAATCTTCACCGATAACAAATGCCTGTGCTAGTCCGTTCGGAACCTCTTGCACTTTGTAGGTGAAATTCAATCCTAGATGATGTCCATCGCCAAATAATTTTTCAAATTGGGGTAGGTCATGTGGAGTTGAAATAATGAGAATATCTTTAATGCCTGCCAGCATTAGGGTTGAGAGGGGGTAATAAATCATCGGCTTGTCGTATACAGGCATAATCTGTTTACTGATAGCATAAGTGATGGGGTACAACCGTGTTCCAGACCCTCCCGCTAAAATGATGCCTTTCATATTCTCAAATTTATGGCAAATTTAGCCATAATTTCTCAGTGAATGGCATGATTGACATTTGATATAGCCTAAATGAAGGCATTGACTGTGCTAGAAATTCCGGGTATTTACCAATTTGGAGAGTGCTATATCGATTTCAATTGTTAAGAAAATTGTCCCCTAACATTAAGATTGTATTAAGTCCGTTTATGCTTTTCAACAAATTTTCAAGAAAGCGTTTAAGTTTCTTAAAGGTAACCTTCTGTTAATATTGGGCTGATACTTTTGGCGAAACAAACTGCCACGAACATGTTCAATCAAAGATCAAACAAAGCCAATGTAGCAAAGCTGCTTTCATTGGTGCGTGGCGGATCTCGAACTACTCTTATTGCCTTTTCCCTCTTCTGTTCATCAATGTCAGTTTTTGCACAGAAGGCTGTAAAATTTTCCGGAACTGTAATAGACGGTAAGTCGCGATCTGCCTTAGTAGGTGCCACCATTAAATTAATACCTGGGGGCCGTAATATCCTTACTGATGTAGAAGGGAAGTTTCTTATTGAGCTGAAACAAAATGAAACCTATCAAATTGAAGTATCATCTGCTGGATTTGATAGAAAGCTGCTTACCGATGTAAATCCTGATTCGGATAATGGAATCACCATTTCATTATCACCAAAGATGAAGGACATGCAGGAGGTGGTGGTTAAGTCGTCTGGTAAAAAAGAATCTGTTGCTTCATTGTATTTGATGCAGCGTAACAGTTCTAGTATTCAGGATGGTATTTCTGCAGAATCTATTCGCAAATCTCCAGATAAAAACACCGGAGAAGTAATCAGAAGGGTCTCTGGCGTTTCTGTGCAGGATAATAAGTTTGTAGTCATCAGGGGATTGAATGAACGCTATAATGTTGCGATGTTAAACAATAACATCCTTCCCAGTACAGAGCTTGATAAAAAAGCATTTTCATTTGATATCATACCAGCTTCGGCAATCGATAATGTGATAATCTACAAGACGCCAACAGCTGATTTGCCCGGAGACTTTTCTGGTGGATTGGTTAAGGTTGTAACAAAGGATTATCCTTCAAAAGCATTTACAGAGGTTTCCGTTTCTACGACGGCCAATTCACTCACTACTGGTAAAGATTTTTATGGATCAACTTTTAATGGGCAGTTCGATAATTTCGGATTTTTTGATGGGATGCGAAAGTTGCCATCAGATTATGTAAAGAATAGAGGATCGGCATTCATTGCTTTGCCCAATCCAACTAAGCAACAGATTACAAAACAATTTCCTAACTCTTATAAATATGGTGGGCTTATTCAATCTATGCCAAGCGTAAGTGTTGGTATTAGTGGCGGGAACTCATACATGTTGAAGAATAATGCTAAGCTTGGAATGCTCTATATGTTAAGTTATGGCAATGGAAGAAAAGTTTCAGATAGAGATCGATCTGATTATATGCTCGATGGGGAATTGTTATATGACAATTTTACAAAAGTATATGAACAGAAAAATAATCTTGCGGGGTTAGTAAACTTGGCATATTCAAAGGGGAAGAGCAAATTCACATTAAAGGGGTTATTCAATAACGATTATTCGAATGCCTTAGGGCTTCGCAATGGATATGATGTGAGTAATGTTCCTTCTCGTTTTGAGATCAAGAGTTATAATGCTGAAGTCACTTCTTCTGGCTTGGCAAGTGTTGTTTTTGATGGTACTCATTCATTGAATAAGAAATTGAATTTCGATTGGTCTACTTCTGTCTCTGAGGCTTATAAAAATCAGCCTGATCAAAAAATTATATCCTTTCGAACACCGGATGATGAAAAGGGTGGCTACTACTTGAAACTTGGTAATGAGAATTCACCAGAAGTTAGAAATGCAGGTCGAATTTTTTCAAGCTTGGATGAAAAGATTTACAATGCAGCGTTTAACCTCGTATACAATTTTAACTATAAAGGATTTCAGCAAAAGCTGAAGTTCGGATCAATGAATTTTTATCGTGATAGAGTAGCTACTGTAGATGCGCTTGGATATGCTTCATTGAATTTTAGGGGTGTATCCATTGCAGAGACGAAAGCAACCTCGTTCTCTACTATTTTCAATGATGCAAATATTGATGCATTTGGTATAACCTTAGCTACTATTGGTAATAACTCTACTTCTTATAATGCTAACGCATTACTTAATGCTGGTTATCTATTGTATGATGGAAAATTTTCTGAGAAATTTAAAATTACCAGTGGTGTTAGGGCTGAAAAATATAAGCAGCAATTGACGGCGAAGAATCAGGCGACGGTTAACAACGATAATTTAGATGTACTTCCTTCTGCATTACTTACCTATTCTATCGGGAAATCTACGAATTTAAGATTTGCCGTTTCTAAATCAGTGAATAGACCTGAGTTCCGTGAGTTGGCTAGCTATAGCGTATTTGACTATGATAATTTTGTTGTTGTACGCGGTAACCCTAGTTTAAAAAGGGCTATTGTGAACAACGCTGATATACGTATTGAACGTTTTCCATCGTCTGGTGAAATCATGTCATTCAGTTTGTTTTATAAGGCATTCAAAAATCCAATTGAGCAAATCAATGCTGGAAATGATGTCTTGTCTTTCCAGAATGCAGAAAAAGCCACAACCTATGGAGCGGAATTTGAGTTAAGAAAGAAACTAGATTTTATAGGAGGAAATTTTTTCAAAGACATTTCATTCTATACAAACCTCTCGTATATGCTTGGCTCTGTAACCTTTAATGGAAATCAGGTCAATACTCCGCTTCAAGGACAATCACCTTATATAATCAATTCTAGTTTGAGTTATAGTACTGCAAAAAATCTTTCTTTAAGTATACTTTATAATAGAGTTGGTCCGAGATTAAAGTATCGTGCAGTAGAAGGTGGAGCCCTCAATATATATGAAATGTCTAGAGATCTTATCGATTTTCAGTTCACACAAAAGATATTTAAAGGTAAGGTGGAATTAAAATTTGCTGTTGTTGATTTGTTGGCTCAACCTTATCGTTGGTTTTACAAGTTCGATGCACAACCATCAAATAATTATTTCGATTCATCAAAGGATAAGTATATCAATTCGCAGAAGTTCGGTACTGGCGTAAATGTTGGAGTTAAAGTCAATTTATAAATCAATATAAACAACAATCAAAACAAACGTCAAATGAAAAATTTAAGGATTTTTAGTATTGCATTGATGCTATTCGGTGCCTTTGCTTGTAAAAAAACAGAAGAAGTTACTCCTCCTGAAGTAGTTCCCGCACCTACTATTACTAGTATCTCTGCTACATCGGGAGCTAGCGGTGATGTAATTACTATTGTAGGTACTGAATTTACTAATGTTACATCTGTTAGCTTTGGTGGAACAGCTGCAGCTTCATTTACTGTGGTAAGTGCAACTTCAATTACTGCAACTGTTGCTAACGGAGCTTCTGGCGATGTAGCAGTTACTACTCCAGGGGGCACTGCAAAAAAAGCCGGATTTACATTCTTTGGTGCTGGAACCCAGTTTGATGTTAGAGGTATAATAAATGCCAGTACAACATGGAAAAAAGATTTTGTTTATAGATTGCGTGGGTATGTCTATGTTACTACAAACTCCATATTAACAATTGAGGCAGGTACTAAAATTGTTTCTGATAAAGATTCGGCTGGTGTGCTAGTTATCACTCCAGGTTCAAAAATAATAGCAGAAGGTACAGCGGCTAATCCGATTGTATTCACTTCAAATGACGCATCTCCAGCTCCAGGTGATTTTGGTGGATTGGTTATTGCAGGGAATGGGAAAGTTAATGGAAATCACAAAGTAATAGAAGGTGGACTTGATGTAAACTACCAATCTTTTGGGGGTAACAATGATGCAGATAATTCTGGAATATTAAGGTATGTCCGCATTGAATATGCAGGGAAGGCTGTGAATCCTGGTGATGAAGTGAATGGTCTTTCTCTGTATGGAGTGGGCAGTGGAACGGAGATTGATTATGTTCAGGTAGCAAGGGGGTACGATGATGCATTCGAAATATTTGGTGGAGCTGTTAATTGTAAGCACATTATTGCATATAATAATGCTGATGATGATTTTGACTTTGATGATGGATACCGTGGTAAAATTCAATTTGCTATATCTATCAAAGATCCAACATTCACAGATCCAAAAGGAACGTCAGGTGACATTTCTAATAACTTTGAATTTGATAATGTGAGTCCATCCAATGGATTAGCTTATTCAAGAACACCTATTACTTCACCTGTTATGTCTAATTTTTCGGCTATTGGACCAAATAATGCTGCTGGAATGTCTGCTGATTATGGATATGGTATGCGTTGGAGAAGAGGTTCTCAATTTATCTTGGCTAATTCACTTATTATCGGTGCCAAAAAAGCAGCGTTTCGAGTTCAGGAAGATTCTACTATTTCTTATTTCTTGAATGGTTCAAGTTTGTTACAGCATTGTTACATTCATGATCAAACGCCAAGTTTTGCGTCCGCAGATTTTTATAGTGCTGATGCTAAGTATACTATTCCAAATTTTGCTGTATATGATCTATCCACGATTAAAAGTACATATGCCGCTACGGGAACAGTTGAAGTATCTGATCTATCTACTTTAGGTTTAACTGATCCATTTAATAATCTTGCTCCTAATTTAAATCCTGGAGGTGGGTCCATTTTATTATCTGGTGCTGATTTTGCTCCTACAAAGCTTACTGATGCATTTTTCGAAAAAGTATCTTTTGTAGGTGCGATAGGTTCAATTGATTGGACTAGTGGTTGGGCGAGATGGGGCTTTTAATCTGAGTAGAGAATTGTATATTAATTATTCATGTTGACGTAACATTTTAGTAATACAATTCAAATAATTTAAATCAATGATTTTTACTTAAATCAGAGAGTAGTTCAACGACCGCCCCATTCTTGGGGCGGTCTCTTTTTTACTATATTTTATAAAATACGTTATTTGTTTCTTGTAGGGTCATATGCAAATTCAACTGTAAAATGTTGCTTCCTAATGGTTGATATTTCTTCGCCTACTTTTAATTCCCTACGTTGTGGCGTTGGTTCGCATATCGTGTATTGTTTGCCTTCGTAAAGTATAGAATGTTTGGATGGCTTATCAAGTTTTACGGCAACGGTAACGTGTTGCGGTGTGGATAACACAATCATTGGGAGATCATATATTTCTTTTACAAGTAAAAAGAAAAGTGCCGATCTGTCTTCACAGTCACTTTTTTCATATAAGAGGGTTTCTTCTGGAGAAAGCCTCTTTTCTCTTCCAAATATTTCAGTGTCGCTTTCAAATATAAAAGCATGCCTAGTGAAATACATAAGGTATTCCACTCCTTTGTTTTTGTCAAAATTAATTAGCTTTTCTTTTAACGCAGGAATAAGCGATTGGTATGTTTCCTTTGATAATGGAATATTAAATTGATTCTTATATTCTGTTACAGGGTAATTAGTAAAATAGCTACTTAGATTTGTATTTAATTTTATGTTTACTTGATCAGCCTTTTTTTTATATTGAAATATTAACTGCTTGGTTTTATAAGTAGAATCAGCAAAATCTGGAAGTGTTTTAACTAAGAAAGTAAACGGTGCCCCCTCTATTAGTATGCCTGTTATATTGATAAACTTTTCATAATTAAAATCTACGTTGAATCCGTAATCATGGTAGTTTAGGCATACATATTGTTTATTCTCAATTCTTTTTAGCGGTTGATTATATATGATGTCATCACTCTTTATATAAAGAAGTAATTTATTTTCAGAAACACTTAATAGTGGTTCAAAACCTGTATAACTTAAGATATACCATTTCAATATGGTATATCCAATATAGTCTTCCTTTTTGTGAATACACTCTTGTGCTGTTCTGCGAACCAATTGATAGTATAACCAATCGTCTAAGTTCTCCTTTCTTTGGATTAATAAAAGAGATTGGCATATGTAGTCTAATTCTTTTGAATGAATTTGGTTTGCATATTTAGTAATTTCAGCTTCATTGATATCTCCCGTAAATTGTTCTAGTTGGCCCCTAGGAGGTAGTGAATATGATTTTCCTAAGAATTCAATGTGAATAGAGTCGTCTATAAAAGTTGTTTTGGATCTAGCCTCAATAAGCTGGCTGCATAGTAAGCAGATAACAACTATATAGTGTGTAAAGGCCATGTAATATGAGGAGTTCAATTTATAAGTTAGCACTAAATTAAAAATACTCCAAATGATGTCTTAGCAAATTGAAAATAAGTTAGCTGTCTAATTTGGTTTTTAGGGTAAATCCAAAGGTGGTGCCAACAGCAGGTTTACTTCTTACATGAATAATTTGTCCATGGGCTTCTATAATATGCTTACATATTGCCAATCCAAGTCCTGTACCTCCAATATTTCTGCTCCTGCCATAATCTGTTCTGTAGAATCGTTCAAATATCCTTGGTAGGTGTTCTTCTTCAATTCCGATTCCGTCATCACTTAATTCGATAAGCGAATTTTTATCATCTGTTTGATAGATGCTTGCTTCGATTTTTCCCTCAGAATTGCCATATTTGATGGCATTGTCAATTAGATTAGTAAGTACTTGCCTTATTTTTTCTTTATCCGCTTCAACGGTTAAAGGTTGTTCGCAGCCTTTCTTAATGAAGCATCTTATGCTTTTTGCTTCAGCTTTGAAGCTAAGTGAATCAAACACTTCATTAATTAAATCTTGTATTATAAAGCGTTGAAGGAACAACTCCTGTTTACCACTTTCTAATTTCGTGATTTCGTCTAAATCTGATATTAAATGTATCAGTCGCTCTGTATTTTGAAATGCCTTCCCAAGAAATTTCTTGCTTACTTCAGGAACATCAATTGCACCAGCAATTAATGTTTCAAGATAGCCCTGAATAGCAAACGCAGGTGTTTTGAATTCGTGAGAAAGATTTTGTAAAAATTCCTTTCTAAATAGTTCATTTTTTTCGAGCATTTCCATCTCGTTCTTGCGTTGATCTGCCCAGAGCAATACCTCTTCGCCAACTTCTTCAAGACTTTGTTGAGGGAGGATAGTTTTTTTGAAAAATTCTTCTCTTTTAGATGCCTTAGTTTGGTGAATGAACTTATAAATTAATTTGATCTTTCTGTTTAGAAATTTGTTAACCAGGAATCTAGTTAGTAAAAAACTGACACCAAATAAAAGAATCGTTAAAAGGATTGTGAATACTATGTTTTTTGAAAAAAGTAAAGTGGTTATAAATCCACAGGATGAAATAACAAGTGCATTCAGCAATGCAAGCTGAACTGGGGTGTAATTTTTAGTTTCGAACATACTGCAATGTACAAAATGCTTTTGCTCGAAAAAAGGTAAAGCGAATTAAAGTTCAAATTTGTACCCAACACCTTTTACCGTTGTAATGCAGTCAATGCCTAGCTTTTGTCTTATTTTTCTTACATGGACGTCTATGGTACGATCGCCAACAATCACTTCACTACCCCAAATTTGATTGAGGATTTCATTTCTAAGAAATACCCGACCAGGCTTAGAGGCTAGGTATGAGATTAGCTCAAATTCTTTTTTTGCCAAACTTATTGGTTCGTCTTTATAGTAAACGAGGTATTGATCTGGATCTATTTTTACGTCTCCAATTTCAATTACTTTACTTGTATCCGATTTTGTGAGTCTTCTAAAAAGGGAATTTACTTTTGAGACAAGTATTTTAGGGGAAATGGGTTTGCTTATGTAATCATCCGCCCCAAATTCTAGTCCCTTAACATGAGACAATTCATCATTTAGGGCTGTAAGAAATATGATGATAGTATCGTTAAAAATTGACTGAGATCTAAGTATTTTACATACTTCAATGCCATTTTTTTTTGGCATCATGATATCTAGAATAATCAGTTCCGGTTTGAAGTCTTTGGCCTTCTGAATTGCTTCATCTCCATCCTTTGCACACGCTACTTCATAGCCATGAAGTTGGAGATTATAGGTCATGATCTCCAGAATATCCTGTTCGTCATCTGCAATCAAAATTCGTTTACTGTCAGATCCCATGGATACAATTTAGTAAAGTAAAATTAATCTAGGTTATTGAATAAGCTATACATTCTTGATTATTAAATTGTTAAGTAAGAAAAAGTACGAATACCTCAAAACAAGCGTTTGTCTATTTGGTTATTTATTTAATCCTAATTTTGCCTAAGCCAGATTATGCGTTTTACTCTATCTACTATCATTTTTGTACTCTTTTTACTATCCTCGGTTCAGGCTGAGCAGGATACAGGCAGGGTATCTATAGACATCAAACGACTGAAGTTGCATGACGACATTGATGTACAGCAGGAGCTATTGTGTGGGCCATCGCCCTTACATAATAAATTTCTGACCTTGAACCTAGATGCTGAATTGGGATTACTGCTAAGTGACATTTATTTCAGGCAGGTTGATGAGCTCCAAAAGGTAATAGAAGTGGATGAGGGATTAGACCATCGAAGCAAAGTTAAATATTTAACAGGCATAAGAATTTGGCTTGAAAAGTATAGGGGAGCTATCAATAATGCTACGATTGACTTGAGCTATGGCATTCTATTGTATGATGCCTTTAAGGAAGCCATGCTATATGATGAATTATCCGGCTCTATGTTGTCGATTGCTATGAATTATCCATATGAGGTTAATGAGATCCTTTTTGGGGCCAATACCATTTTTTTTGATTCACATGGGTTGACTGAACTAAAAGCATTTATTTACAAGCAATATGCTGCAAAATTTCCTGAAAAAATCTTGTTCACTATCGATCCATATTTGGGGCAACCTTATGCGGATAGCCTAATCATATGTGCTTCTAGAACGAACCCTCAGCAGTTCTATAATTACGCTTCTGCACGAAATTCAGCGTTGGGTATTAAAATGAGGCAAATCAATGATTCGGTGGTTCAATTATTGGTTCGACTTTCAGATGATAAATCTGGGCGATTGATATTTCCATTTATGCATTCGATACTTAAGGGGAATATTGAATATGACAAAGTCAGCTCAATGGCTGACGACGGACTAAAGTATTACCAGTTATTGGTTAAAACTGAAATGGAATACATGGATGCCCTGCGCAGAAAGGATACGCCAGTATTATATCGTGAGGTCATTGAAATGATAGCTAAAAAAGCAGAGGAGCTTTATATTAACGAGGTGAATGCATTGCATGATGAAGTGGATGCTGTTCGATTTCGTGTACTTCAGCCGTTAACCGCTGAGGAGCTTTATTATATCATCGTTACTGGAGAGGATATACTATATACATCAAGTTATATTGGGGTGTACAATAGGATGATGGCGAAAGTTCGTCATGGAGCAGGGGATACGTTACTTCTTCAGGTTCGATTTGATCGATTTAGGAAATTTATTAAAATGGCAGCTAGTTATAATAAGTTGAATGATTTTTTATCAACCTTGCCAGACCTATCTGCCAACCTATTGATGAAGTCGTTTGTTAGAGGGCTTGAAAAAACATTTGATCTTGAAGATGCTGTTGATGTTGCCGACTCTTATAGTAGCATAAATGACCCGCTCACTAAACAGTTGGTGATTGCTGAGATTGAACGAAATCTTTTATTGCAAACAAAAAATAATAATAAGCGAGGACTTTTAATCTATGACATATTGGATTTATTAACTAAGTCTGAGCATGATAAAACCGGGCTACTTTCAGAGCGGTATCATATACCACCTGTGTACACAATGAATTATGGAGACCTATCTGATTCAAATGAGAGAGTTATTCAGCAAGTATTTTTCTATGGGGATAAAGATGGGAAAGAGTCATTTAATAATTTTCTCGGGATGTTTAATGGCAAAAATGAATGGAAAATAATTGAGAGGGATCAATGGGTTGAAATCAAGTCTTTATCAGGAAAGCCAGTTTGGATCTTTGCTAATCTTCCTCTTGATAATTCAAAAGCGGATGATCCTGACGCCAAAGCACAATCAGCCTTATCTGCATACCTTACTGAGTTGAACCTGTCTCCAACTGTAGTAATCCACCGAGGACATAGTTATCATTTGAAGTCTACTATTAGTCAGATGCCTCCAACAGCTAAAATCATTGTATTAGGATCTTGCGGGGGGTTTCAGAACTTGAATGCAATTCTAGAGGTGTGCCCGCAAGCTCATATTGTATCATCAAAAGAAGTTGGCACAAAGCTAGTTAACGAGCCAATTTTGAAGTTAATTAATGAATCGTTGAGAAGGGGTGAACCAGTTGATTGGGTAGCCATGTGGAGTCAGCTCGAAAAGCAATTTTCTTCTGGACTTGGAAAGGAGCGCTTTGATAATTATATCCCTCCTCATAAAAATTTAGGTGCTTTATTCATTAAGGCATATTCAAATAAGATGTACTAAATGGAAATGATGTTGGTATGAGTAATGAAAAGGCAAGTCAGAAAAAAAAAGTATTTGATCTAACATTATTGCGAAGAATTTATTCATTTGCAAAGCCATATGCTGGAAAATTTTATTTGTCAGTTCTGCTAGCGATCATGCTGGCATTATTAGCTCCCCTTAGGCCACTCTTAATCAACAAAACACTCCATCGTGTTAGTACTGATCCAGGTTCAAATGGAGAGCTTATCATGCATTTTTTATTGTCTATTACCTTAATTCAAATTTTAGTATTGCTAGTTGAAAGCATACTTCGTTTCATCTTCACCTATATAACTTCTTGGTTAGGACATCGTGTTGTAAAGGATATACGGTTGACTGTCTATGAAAAAATTCTATCCTTGAACTTGCGTCAATTTGATAAGACACCAATTGGTACACTGACTACGAGAACAATTAATGACATAGAAGCCATCAATGATATCTTTTCTGAAGGCTTTATTCCTATAGTAGCAGACCTGCTTTCTATTGTGGCAATTTTGACTGCTATGTTTTACACCAATTGGCAATTGACTATTGTTTGCATAATCCCTTTCCCCTTATTATTAGTTGCCACTTATTTTTTTAAAGAGAGTGTCAATAAATCGTTTGTCAGCGTTCGTAATGCCATCGCATCATTGAATGCGTTTGTACAGGAGCATATTTCAGGTATGCAAGTAATTCAGGCATTTAATGCTGAAAAAAAGGAGCAAAATCAATTTGAAAAGATCAATCAGCATCACCGTGATGCAAATATCAGCGCGATTTTTGCCTATTCTGTCTTTTTCCCTGTTGTTGAGATCATACTTGCCTTTTCTATGGGCTTGTTGGTTTGGTTTACTGCCCGGAACGCGTATCAATTGAGTCCACTTGAAGCGGCAAATGTTACGGGTAATATTGTATCATTTATACTTTTATTGAATTTGCTATTTCGGCCATTGCGGGTCATAGCCGATAAGTTCAATGTACTTCAGATGGGAATGGTTGCTGGAGAGCGGGTATTGATGGTTCTGGCAAACCAAGATTTTATTGAGGATAATGCAAAGGCAGTAGATCGTAAGATTAAGGGTAAAATAGAGTTTCAACACGTTGGTTTCAGCTATATAGAGGGAACTTCGGTATTGAATGACATCTCTTTTTGTGTTCCTCAAGGACAGACGCTGGCTATAGTAGGGCATACGGGAAGTGGGAAGTCCACTATCATAAGCTTAATTAATCGTTTGTATCAGCATTCTGAGGGAAACATCTTCATTGATGACCTGCGTATAGAAGACTTTGGTCTAAATACATTGAGAAGGCAAATTGGGGTTGTGCTGCAGGATGTCTATCTTTTTTCGGGTTCGGTTTATGAAAATGTCACCCTTCGTGATCCAACTATTACCTTAGACGAGGTAAAGGAGGCGGCAAAGCTGATTGGAATTCATGACTTTATTGAGCAGTTGCCCGAAGGATACCATTATAATGTCATGGAAAGAGGAGGTACCTTATCTATGGGGCAAAGGCAATTATTATCCTTTATGCGCGCGCTTTTGTTTAAACCTGCTATTTTGGTATTGGATGAAGCTACTTCCTCGGTTGACAGCCATACTGAAAAAATGATTCAACATGCCATTGAAGTATTGACGGCAGGCCGAACGTCCATAATAATAGCTCATAGATTGTCTACCATCAGGAAAGCTTCTCAAATCCTTTTGCTCGACAAAGGCGTAATAGTGGAATCGGGCACCCATGAAGAGCTTATTAAATCCAAAGGGGCCTATGCTTTTCTGCACATTTTGCAGGACCAAAAGGACTAAAAACGAGTTTTTTTAGGATTGCAAGGTTTTTACTCTAGGCATCCCTATCTTTGCAAAAAATTTGGAGAAATTTATGCGAATTGAGGGGCTAAAATCATTACGGGCATTTGGTTTCAGTCTTTTTTTGCTTGTTTTATCTTCTAGTGCATTGGCAAACGAAGAAGCAGGCTCTGAAAAGTTGGATCCAGCTAAAATCATCATGGAGCATATACAAGACTCTCATGAATTCCATTTTTTTACCATCAAGAAAGCGGATGGTTCTGAATTTCATGCTACAATTCCACTTCCTGTAATACTCTATTCTCCTCAAAAGGGCTTATCTGTTTTTTCTTCATCTGCATTTCATCATGGGCATGAAGAACATGATGGTTATATGTTGAGTGAGGGTAAAATACATGCTGTTGAAACTGGTATTACTGTCTATGATTTATCGATCACAAAAAATGTTGTGCAGATGTTTCTTGCACTTATTATACTTGTTGTTTTGATGATCAACATTGCAAATAAGTATAAGAAGGGACAAGGTGTAAGCTCAGCTCCTAAAGGATGGCAAAACGCTATTGAACCTGTTATTACTTTTGTGCGAGATGAAGTAGCTAAGCCTAATTTGGCAGGGAAGTACCAAAAGTATTTGCCTTACTTATTGACGGTATTTTTTTTCATTCTAATAAATAACATTTTCGGGCTTATTCCAGGCTCTGCTAATGTTACAGGGAATATTGCATTTACTGTTGTCTTGGGTGTGATTTCATTTTTTGTTATCATATTTAGCACTAACAAGCATTATTGGGCACATATATTTTGGTATCCAGGTGTGCCGATGGTTGTGCGATTGCTTATTATGTTGCCAGTTGAATTGTTGGGTGTATTCACCAAGCCATTTGCATTGATAGTGCGTCTTTTTGCAAACATGGTGGCAGGGCATATTATTATTTTGAGTTTCATAACGTTGATTTTTATATTTGGATCAATGAGTACGGTTGCAGGATGGGGATTTTCTCCTTTATCTGTTTTGTTTGCTGTATTCATTTATTTAATTGAGATATTGGTAGCATTCATTCAGGCGTTTATCTTCACAAATTTGACTGCCGTTTTCATCGGTCAGGCATTTGAAGGTGGGCATGATGATCACCATTGATAAATTTTTTGTTCATTTTTAAAACAAGTATCATGAGTCTAATGACAATCATGCTCGAAGTTCAGACTGGTTTCTCTCACATGGGTGGAGCAATTGGTGCTGGTCTTGCAGCGATCGGTGCCGGTATTGGTATTGGTCAAATCGGTAAGGGTGCGGTAGAAGCTATTGCTCGTCAACCCGAAGCATCTAACGACATTCGTGCAAACATGATCCTGACAGCAGCTTTCGTTGAGGGTGTTGCCCTTTTCGCAGTTATTGCAGGTTTGTTGGCTGTATTGAAATAATCATTACAGTGCACACGATAATTATGCATTAATGCATCATTATCGAAAAATTAAACTGCATCCAAAGCACAGGGCGGAGGATGCAGTTCTTTGAAAAATTTGATTCAAAATACTGACTATGGATTTGTTATTACCCGGTATTGGTTTATTGATTTGGACGCTCATCGCGTTCTTATTGGTTTTCTTCATTTTGAAGAAGTTTGCATGGAAAATTATTATTCAATCTCTAAACGATCGCGAAAAAGGGATTGCTGATTCATTGGAAACTGCTCAAAAGGTAAAAGCCGAAATGGTTCAATTGAAAAGTGAGAATGAGGCTTTAATGGTACAGGCTCGAGAGGAGAGAACCAAAATGCTCAAAGAAGCCAAAGAGACCAAAGATAAATTGATCAGCGATGCTAAAGAGCAAGCTAAAGCGGAAGCAGCCAAAGTAATTGCAGATGCCTATTCTGCAATTGAGACTAAAAAAATGGCTGCTCTTACTGATGTTAAAAATCAGATAGGAAATATGGTTATTGAAATTTCCGAAAAGGTTATCCGCAGGCAGCTTGATAATAAAGCAGAGCAAGAAAAATATATTCAGCAGATGGCTGGTGAACTTCATCAGTTTGGAAAATAATCAACATGCGTCAAACTAAAGTTGCACAACGATACGCAAAAGCACTCTTTGATCTAGCCCTCGAGACAGGCAAGGTAGAAGAGGTCAAGAATGATTTGGATACAATAAGTAACGTAAATCATTCTGAACTTAACATCTTTTTTGTTTCACCTGTGATCGCAGGAGATAAAAAAAGCAGTGTGTTTGATGCTATATTTGCTAGCCACATTCAACCACTTACTGCTTCATTTTTTAAGCTTGTCTTCTCAAAAGGTAGATCGGTTGCCATTAAAGAAATCCTTGATGCATTTCTAGAAATGTATCGTAATCATAAAGGAATTCAAATCGTTGAACTTACTACTGCAGTTTCGATGACAGAGGGTATGAAAGCTGAATTGATTAATATTTTGCAGGAAAATGTCATGTTGAAAAATAAAACAATTGAATTAAAAGAACACGTTGATGCTTCAATACTTGGTGGTTTGGTTGTACAAGTGGAGGATAAACTTTTTGATGCTAGTATACAACACGATTTGCAACACATTAAAAAGCAGTTTATTAAAAACATGTATGTAAAGCAAATCATTTAATAACAAAAAATCGAATACAATTTAAATACGCATTTATGATAGACATTAAGCCGGATGAAATATCAGCCATTTTACGTCAGCAATTAAGCAACTTCAATACCTCTGCTGAGTTAGAGGAAGTTGGTACAGTATTGCAAGTTGGTGATGGAATCGCACGTATCTATGGATTAAACAAAGTGAAATCAGGAGAACTTGTAGAGTTTGAAACTGGTGTAAAAGCTATTGCACTTAACCTCGAAGAAGATAATGTCGGTGTTGTATTGATGGGTTCTGGCGCAGGAGTTAAAGAGGGTTCAAAAGTAAAGAGAACCGGTATGATCGCATCAATTAAGGCTGGTATGGGCTTGGTTGGCCGCGTAATCAATACACTTGGAGAGCCTATCGATGGAAAAGGCCCAATAGCAGGTGATCTTTATGAAATGCCACTAGAGCGTAAAGCGCCAGGTGTTATTTTCCGTGAACCTGTAAAAGAGCCATTGCAAACCGGATTGAAAGCAATCGATGCAATGATTCCAATTGGCCGTGGACAAAGAGAGTTGATTATTGGTGACCGTCAAACAGGAAAGACTGCCATTGCAATCGACACCATCATCAACCAAAAAGAATTTTATAAAGCAGGAAAACCTGTTTACTGTATTTATGTAGCCATTGGACAAAAAGCATCCACTATCGCAGGGGTAATGAAAACCTTGGAAGATAATGGGGCTATGGAGTATACCATCATCGTAGCTGCTCCTGCTGCAGATCCTGCGCCTCTTCAATTCTTTGCTCCATTTGCTGGTGCAGCAATTGGAGAATTCCTTCGTGATACAGGAAATGCAGCATTGATTGTTTATGATGACTTATCTAAGCAAGCAGTTGCATACCGTGAAGTATCTCTATTGCTTCGTCGACCACCAGGCCGTGAAGCTTATCCTGGGGACGTATTTTACTTGCATAGCCGTTTGTTAGAAAGAGCTGCAAAGGTGATTAGTAAAGATGAAGTAGCCGCAAAAATGAACGATTTGCCTGAGTCTATCAAGCATTTAGTAAAGGGTGGAGGTTCTCTAACAGCGTTGCCAATCATCGAAACTCAAGCAGGTGACGTTTCTGCATATATTCCAACGAACGTAATTTCGATTACAGATGGACAGATATTCTTAGAATCAAACTTGTTTAACGCAGGTATTAGACCTGCCATTAACGTGGGTATTTCGGTAAGTCGCGTTGGTGGTAACGCTCAGATCAAGTCAATGAAAAAAGTTTCTGGAACACTTAAGCTGGATCAGGCATTATACCGTGAACTTGAAGCGTTCTCTAAGTTTGGTGGTGACCTAGATGCTGCTACAAAGTCAGTAATTGACAAAGGCGCTCGTAACGTTGAGATTCTTAAGCAAGGACAATATCAACCAGTATCTGTTGAAAAGCAAGTTGCCATTATTTACCTTGGAACGCAAGGCTTATTGAAAGATGTTCCTGTTAAATCGGTTAAGGAATTCGAAGAAAATTTCCTCATGGAAATGGAAGCAAAGCATCCTGAGATACTTGCAGAATTCAAGAAAGGAAATTTACCTGAAGATGGACTTAAAACTATGACTGAATTAGCAAAAGGATTGATGGCTCACTATAAATAAGTTAGCATTCAAGACTAGCAGTCTAAATAGAATCGATAAGTCCGGATTATTTTAATCCGGATTTATTTTTTCAAAATTACCGAGCTAAAAAATATTCTTTATTGGTTTAAGTTGAATTTTTGGGCACTACAATAAATCATACAAACTTGCATATTCAGGTCGATCAACTCACCAAGCAATTTGGAAATTTTACTTCTGTTGACAATCTTTCTTTTTCTGTCAATGCTGGAGAAGTATATGGATTTCTTGGCCAAAATGGGGCTGGTAAGTCTACCACCATTAGAATGATTTTATCTCTAATAAAGCCTACTCATGGTACCATTAAACTTTTCGGCAAATCTTTACAAGACGATAGAGAATATATTCTGAGCAAGACAGGGGCGATGGTTGAAAAGCCTGATTTATATAAATACTTGAATGCTATCGACAATATGAAAATATTCTCGAAGTATGGAGGGCTGTCATTGAGTCGTGATGAAATCATGAATCAGTTGGCTGTTGTTGGACTTGAGTCTCGCGCACACGACAAAGTCAAGAAATATTCACAGGGAATGAAGCAGCGATTGGGTATAGCAATTGCCATGGTAAATAATCCTGATTTAATTATTTTGGATGAGCCAACAAATGGGCTTGATCCGCAAGGAATAACGGATATCCGAAATCTCATTTTAATGTTGAGCCGGGATAAGAAGAAAACTGTTGTTGTTTCTTCTCACTTATTGTCTGAAGTAGAACAAATAGCAGACAGTATGTTGATTATTAATAAGGGAAAAAAAATTGTAGAAGGTAGGGTAACCGATTTACTTAATCCTGGCAAAGTTCAGCTTGAAATAGAAACGTTGAATAATGAAGAGGCTAAGTTGATTTTAGGGGCATCAACATGGAGTGATTCACTTAAAGGAAATTCAATAGAAAAACTGATTATCGAAGTCAACCGTGCAAATATTCAAGACCTCACTAAATATTTAGTAGACCATGGTGTAGGATTGATTGGAATAAAATCTGTGAATTCCCTTGAAGCCTATTTCCTATCCTTAACTTCTGAACATGCAGTATAGTAGAATTACGTTTATAGAACTTTACAAGATTTTTAGGAATCCTAGAACCTATATCGCTTTCAGTGTAGTGGCAATAGTTGTAGGATTAATTCAGTTAGGTTTCTATACCGATGGTGAAACATATTTAGAGTTTGGGCTACGTTCGTTAACTGATACATTTGAATTGCATGGTAAAATTTTGAATGGTTATTTAATGGCTTATATTATCCTTCAAACATTATTAGTAAACCTTCCATTGTTGGTTTCATTGGTGGCAGGTGATATGATTTCAGGAGAGGCAAGCATTGGCACATTGAGGCTGATTTTGACTAAGCCCATTAGCCGTAATGTACTGATAATGGCGAAGTTTACTGCTGCAGGAATCTATACCTTAGTACTATTGCTTTGGATGGCATTTTGGTCACTTGGCATATCTGTTTTGATTTTTGGTGCTGATGATATGTTGATTTTGAAAAGTGATATGATTACGCAAATCTTATCCAGTGACGTATTGTGGAGATATATAGCAGCTTTTGGATTTGCTATCGTTGCAATGTTAACTGTAGCTTCTCTTTCTTTTTTTCTAAGTGTTTTTGCAGAGAATTCAATTGGTCCGATTATGGCTAGTATGAGTATCATTATCGTTTTTACCATCATCAACACACTTGATCTACCCATTTTCAATCACATGAAGCCATATCTTTTTACAAGTCATATGTTAGGGTGGAAAGGATTTTTTGATATAAGAGTAGATGCGAATAATGAACAAATCAAAGGGTCTATTGAAAATCTGCCAGGAGTGCTTTCTTCTGCAGGAGTCTTAATAGTACATATTATAGGATTTCTGTGGGCTTCTATTTGGGTTTTCAAAAGGAAAGATATTCTTTCTTAAAATAATTGCATTGAATAGGTGCTCTGTGTTTGTTGAAAAAGAGTAAATTCAACTAGTAAAACTCGCTACATGAAAAAATCTATTTTATTACTCACGTTTGTTTTTTCCCTCATTTCAGTATTTGCAGATGTTAGACTTCCAGCAATTATTGGGTCACACATGGTGCTGCAACAAAATACAAAAGTCAAGCTTTGGGGTTGGTGCTCTCCGGCTGAAAAAATTGTTATTACCACTAGTTGGGACACCACTACGTATGAAACTAATGGTGACAATGGGGCACGATGGCTAACAGAAATAAATACACCTAAAGCGGGCGGCCCTTATTCGATTAAGATTAAAGGGGATAATGAGATTCTAATTGAAGATGTGTTGATAGGTGAGGTATGGGTTTGCAGCGGGCAAAGCAATATGGAGTGGTCTGGAGACCAGAGTCTTCCTCAGTCTAAGGCAGAATCTCCCAACGCTACGAATAGGGGCATTCGATTTTTCTATGTTGCAAAATCTACTTCTGAAACACCTCAAAACGATTTGAGTGGTAAATGGGTAGTCTGCAATCCAGAAGACATGTTGCATTTCAGTGCAGTCGGTTATTTTTTCGGAAAACAATTGAATGCTAAAACCAAATTTCCTGTTGGCCTTATCAATAGCAACTGGGGTGGAACACCCGCAGAAGTATGGACGCCAAAAGAAATTGTGGAGTCTGATCAAGAGTTAAAGGCTGCTTCCGATAAGCTAGGTGAATTGGCTTGGTGGCCAAATAAGCCAGGACTTATTTACAATGCAATGATTTATCCAATTGTAAATTATAAAATTGCTGGTGCCATATGGTATCAGGGCGAAAGTAATGTAGGAACCCATTACGCCTATCAAAAATTATTTACGTCGATGATTAATAGTTGGAGAAAGTCGTGGGGAAATGAATTTCCATTCTATTTCGTACAAATAGCTCCATTTAGTTATGGAGATGATCAACTTAATGGTGCATTACTTAGGGAAGCACAAACTAAATCTTTGTCATATCCTAATACTGGCATGGTTGTAATTAGTGATTTAGTGGATGATGTAAAAAATATTCATCCAATAGAAAAAATAAAAGTTTCAGAGCGACTTGCAAACTTGGCTCTTGCGGAAACTTATGGGGTAAAGGGATTGAGCTATAAAAATCCCATGTATAAATCTCATACTATAGAAAAAGGAAAGATTAGAATAAGTTTCGAAAATGTACCAACCGGATTGGTGACAAAAGGAGGTGATGCTACAGAGTTTTATATTGCAGGTTCAGACCACAAATTTTTACCTGCCAAAGTTAAGATTGAAGGAAACACAGTTGTAGTATCGAATAAAGAAGTTAAGGATCCTATGGCGGTTCGATTTGGATTTACCAATACAGCTATCCCGAATCTATTTAGCAGCGAAGGTTTACCTGTTAACTTATTTAGAACCGATAAGTAATCTCCTTTATTTGATTGAAAAAAAGTAATAAATGCAAAAGGCACGGAATGGATTCCGTGCCTTTTTATTAGTGTTAAATTAGCTTGGTGACGAGGTCTACTAGTAGTTAGTAATCCCTGGCACTGCAATTTTATAAAGTCCATTCTCATCTGGCAATGATTGCGGAAGAGTATCCCATGTATAAGCAGAAGGCTGAAGATTCAATCCACTATTCAGTGCTTTGTCCCACTCAACTACTTGTCCGCTATATGTAGCCATCCTTCCTAGGATTGATGTCATGGTACTATGTGCTCCATATTCTGCATTGGCAAATTTATAGATTCCTTTAGCTATGGCTTCAAAGAGCTCATCGTGTTCAGTTTGATAACCATTGTTTTCTCCTTTAAGGTCAAACTGATACATAATCTTTCCTTTGTGGTCTCTTATATTAGCATCACCACAATATATTTTTCCTTTTGTTCCAACAATAAGTTCATCCACTTTTGCAGAGGTGTTTTTGATGTGGCGACACTGACTATTCAAAATCGAACCATCTGCATATTGAAATTCAACATAATGGTGGTCAAATATTTCACCAAAGTCTTTTCCTTTTCTAACTTCTCTGCCACCCATACCTTGGGCTTTCACAGGATGTCCGCCTTTAAACCAGTTAATGACATCTATATTGTGAATATGTTGCTCATTGATGTGATCTCCACAAAGCCAATTGAAATAATACCAGTTGCGCATCTGATATTCCATTTCAGTTTGTCCTGTCTCTCTTGGTTTAACCCAAACGCCATCATTATTCCACCAAGCTTGAGCGGAAGTGATATCACCAATCATATCTTTTCGTTTGTAAAGCTCGCGATATGAATTCTGGTAATGTCTTTGTAGACCTACCACAACATTTAATTTTTTAGTTTTGGCTATTTCTGCGGCGGCAAGCACTCGTTTTACCCCTGCTGGATCTGTAGCTACCGGCTTTTCCATGAAGATGTGTTTGCCTTGTTTCACAGCTTCTTCAAAATGGATAGGTCTGAAGCCTGGAGGAGTTGCAAGAATAACTACATCAGCATGCGCCATTGCGTTTTTGTATGCATCAAAGCCAACAAATTTTCTTTCTTCAGGCACATCTACCACTGCTTTGAAGTTTCCTTTAATTCCTGCATCAGAAAGATCTTCTGCAGTTAGGCTTTTATAGCAGCTGTCAAGGCGATCTCTAAACGCATCAGCCATAGCAACAATCTTCACATTTTGTTTACTCTGAAGGGCTTGTAATGCAGCGCCAGTGCCTCTTCCTCCGCAACCAATCAATGCAATTTTGATCGCATCGCTAGAACCGGAATAAAAATTGAGATTGCTGAGCATAGGCGTTGCCATTGCACCACCTGCAAGAAGACTAGATTGTTTTACGAAATCCCTGCGCGTTGCCTGGGATGTTTTAGGTTTGTTTGCCATCGTTGTTTGTTTTATGATTAGTTACCGAGATACAATTTATAAAATTTTTCGGCATCTTCCGCAGAAGGTTGTGCAGATGGCTTTACAATTCGAAAACCGGCAAAAGCGCCATCGGTTAACCACCACCTGCTTTTGGGGATTTGGGGATCTCTTTTATTCCAAGTTACCTCTGAAAATTGTCGGTTGGTTACGCTGAGTTTTGGTGCATCATCCATATACGAGCCACCTCGAACACTTCTAGGGTATCTGGAAGAGGGTGTAATCAGTGGGTCGCTTGCATTTTCACCTAATTTTGCAAAATAGGCAGGATCATATTGATCAAGTGTCCATTCAGCAACATTCCCAAGCATATCATAGAGCCCCCAAGCATTTGGTTTTTTTAGGCCTACTTTTTGATATTTCAGCTTACTATTGGATTTGAACCAGGCATATTGGCTCAGTTGTGCAGGATCGTTTCCAAAAAAGTAGGTTGTTTTACTTCCCGCCCGGCAAGCATACTCCCATTCTGCTTCTGTAGGCAGCCTAAAAAATATTCCAGTTTTGTTATAAAGCCACCTACAAAACATCATTGCGCCATCCACGCTCATGCTGTTGACAGGATAGCCTCCATCTTTCCCCATATTCCAGCTCAAATCAATATACTGGGATGTTGGTCTTGTTACAGCATCCACTTTTGAACCTTGTGAGGTATTGTCGTCTCTATAGAAAATATTGAATTGATCATGTGTGATTTCAAAAGCACTCATTTCAAAAGCAGAAACATGCACATTTTTTGATGGTTTCTCGTTTGTGTTTTTAGAAGCACTATTCCCCATGATAAACGAACCCTCAGGAATGGGTACTAATGTGATTTTTTTATCTGAATTGGGAATGGCAACCTCGATTTTTTGATCAGGATTAGCTTGTGCAATTGTCTTTATTGATCCAAATAAAGAAAGGCAGAGTAACGTTGCAGGAATTAATTTTTTCAATACTATTTTATTTAATGCAATTTTAAGTAAATTGTACAACGCAACAAATTATTCATCAACTAAATTTCAAGATAATGCAACGCAGAGGATTTCTGAAAAATACAACACTTGCAGGTGCAGCACTAATTCCAGGTATGAGTGGCTACTCAGCAGAGGCTCAAGCAGCTAATGCACAAAAAGTATTTAACCTCAATTATGCATTTCACGATGGTTGTTTTGATTCGCATGCCGGTAAAGATTTTGTTGACCAAATTAAGTTTGCCTATGATCAAGGGTTTCGTTCGATTGAAGATAATGGGATGATGGGAAGAAGTATTGCAGAACAAACACGAATTGGCAATACGTTGGCAAAGCTTGGTATGCAAATGGGGGTATTTGTGATAACGACAAACAATTGGCATTGGAACTTAAGTTTAACTACCGGTAAGCAGGAATTTAAAGATATAGTTGTTCGTGATTGTAAAACGGCTGTTGAAGTGGCCAAGCGCTGCAATGCAAAATGGATGACTGTTGTTCCAGGAAATGTGGATCGTTCTTTGCCTATTGATATTCAAACCGCAAATGTGATTGAGGCACTAAGACCTGGTGCCGAAATACTTGAACGCAATGGATTAGTCATGGTATTAGAACCATTGAGTGATAATCCTGATCTTTTTCTCCGCTATTCTACCCAAACTTATTTGATCTGTAAAGCAGTAAATAGTTCTGGTTGTAAGATCCTGTTTGATATGTATCACATGCAGCGAAATGAAGGGGATTTAATTGCTAATATTGATAGATGTTGGGAGGAAATTGCATACATGCAGATTGGTGATAATCCGAATAGAAATGAGCCAGGAACAGGGGAAGTGAATTATAAAAATATCTTCAAGCATTTATACAACAAGGGCTATAAGGGTATTCTAGGAATGGAACATGGAAACTCAATCGATGGCAAAGAAGGAGAATTAGCGCTAATCAAAGCATACAGAGACGCTGATTCATTTCTTCCATAATTAGATCACAAAGGGAACATTTTTAAATAGGTTCTCAATTGCGTAACTTCGTGGCTTAACGTGGCTCATGAAGAAGGTTTTTCTATTTTTTACTGTTATTATCGTATTCACCAATCTGAGTGCACAATCTAGTGATGTGCTCATGAATAAGCTAAAAGAAAAATTAGCTAAGGTGAAAGACTATTCTGCAGTTGCCCAATTAAAAACAGATGTAGCATTTCTGAAGCTGCCTATTTCTAAAGTAAATATCTTCTATAAATATCCTGATCAATTTCAGATAAAAAAGGAAGGTGGGGTATCTATTCTTCCTAAAGGGGGAATGAGCGTCAATTTGAATTCACTGATTTTAGAAGGAAATTATATAGTTATTCCAGGTGGTAATATTAATTGGAAGGGAGAATCTTTAGTTGTGCTTAAACTAGTGCCCAATGCAGAGTCGTCCGACTTAATTATTTTATCTCTTTATGTAAATGAAAAGGAACTGTTGATTAAAAAAGCCCTAGCCACTACTAAACAAAATGGGACGTATGAGCTTGAGCTTGATTATGGAAAGTATAGCGATTGGGGGCTCCCAGATAGAGTGAAAATGATTTTTAACACCAAAGAGTTTAGCTTGCCCAAAGCAGTGACGCTTGAGTATGAATCAGGCTTTGGTAACAAAAAGGAAGTTAAAAAAGTACTAGGCAATAAGGGGAGAATAGAGGTGATTTATTCTTCATATACAATCAATAAAGGCTAATTCATGTTAGATTGCCTGCCTTTGAGTAATCGATTTTTGAATTACTAAAATCTAAAGCCAAACTGTATTCCTGCTCTAATGCCTGCCCACGAGCCATCAAGCATTAATTTTATTTCGTTTGCAGATACACTATAGCTTTCTTTTGTTAGAGGCATATCAAAGCTTGCAAGTGATGATCGAATACTTTCTTGTTCGAGTTGGTCTAGGGTAAAGTTTGTACGAGCTGAGAATACACTACGGGATGTTCCATAATGAGGTCCTATAATCCACCAGTCGATACAAAGATTTTTTCCTATGAACCACTGTGACCCTAGCATTAATCCCACCGTATTTCCTCTAAGATTTCCTGAAAGGTCAACGGATGCAGTTTGATTATTGAAATCAGTATAATCGAAATTTAATCCCTTTGCATTAAATGTTTCATGCATATAAAAAGGGGAAATGTAAAATCCACGTCCATATCCTTTTTTACCAAGATAGAATTTCAAATCTGCTGTTAATGCAGAGCCTCCTATTTTCAACGCATTTAGTACATTTCCTGCGGATTGAGAATTGCCACTTTGATTAATGATGAATGTTTTGAATGGTATATTGCCACTAGGCATCATTCTGTATGCTAGTGCAATCGACATTCTTTTATTCAAAACCTCCTCAAACTGAAGACCATAATTGCGCAACGCAATTCCAGTTAAATTTACTTTCAGTATGTGTTTTTTGAAAATTGGGTTTTCACTTCGCGTAGAGGTTTCATCTTGTGCTATTAGCACATTTGAGCAAGTGAAAATTAATGAGAAGAAGATTAGAAATGAGTAAATTCTTTTCATTGGATTTAGAGTATGAATATAAAAAAATGTTTATTCTTCTATTCGTTCATCTTCAACGTTGGCAACCACTTGTGCCGACATTTTTCGCATTGGATTTTTTCTTAATTCAGCATACCCCATTCGGGTATCAAAAATATCAATAGCTGCAAAAATAGCTGCCCTGAATGAAGATTCATCTGCAATGCCCTTGCCTGCAATATCAAATGCTGTTCCATGATCAGGCGATGTTCTGATTGCGCTTAATCCTGCCGTGAAATTAGTTCCTTCGCCAAGGGCTAGTGACTTAAAAGGAATTAAGCCTTGGTCATGATACATGGCTAAAATAGCATCAAATTTTTCGTGGTTGCCTCTTGCAAAAAAAGCATCCGCACTGTATGGTCCCATTACTATGCAGTCAGGTTTTTTAGCTTCTAATACTGCTGGGCGAATGATTTCTTTTTCTTCCTTTCCTACTAATCCTTCATCTCCAGCATGCGGATTTAACCCTAGAACAGCTATTTTGGGTTTATCTATGCCGAAATCTTTTTTCAAACTGGTTTTTAGCAGGTTTATTTTTTTAAGGATTTTTTCTTTAGAAATGTGCTTTGCCACTTCTCCAATAGCAATATGTTCTGTGAGTAAACCGACCCGCATATTTTCGGCAATCATGAGCATCAATACATCGTCGGCTTGAAAGGCTTCTTGGAGGTAAGGTGTATGTCCAGTGAAATTGAAATCACTGCTTTGCATCGTAAATTTATGAAGTGGTGCAGTGACTAGTCCATCAATAGTTTTATCCTTTAATGCTTTCACGGCTGCCTGAAGGGAGAGCACCCCATACTTACCGCCTATTTCGTTCATCTGGCCAGGCTCAATAGCCACGTCTTCTTCCCATACACTAAAGAGGTTCAATTGCTTGGGAATAGCCTTAGTTATCTCTTTAATGCTTGTATAATTAATAATTGTCTCAGGTAACAGTTTTCTATAGTAGCTCAATGCTTTGCTAGATCCAAAAACTATGGGTGTGCAAAAATCCATAAGACGGCCATCTGAAAAGGTCTTGATAATTAGTTCAATACCAATCCCATTTAAATCACCCACAGAAATGCCTATCACAGGTCTTTTTTGTCCACTCATTTTCGTTCTTTTCTAATGTTCCATAAAGGTACAATGAAAACGGGGATCTTTGTCTTAATTTTGGATAGGATGTATACACTCAAAAAATCACTGGGACAGCACTTTTTAAAGGACGAAACGGTATGTGCAAGCATAGTTGAGACGCTTCAGGCGAATCCATTTACTCGATTATTAGAGGTTGGTCCAGGTGGTGGTGCGTTAACATCGCATCTGTTGAAAATAAAGGAAATAGATTTTAAGGCCATTGAAATTGATCGAGAAAAGGTCATTTATTTAGAAAATCGCTTTCCTGAAATTAAGGGCAGACTTATCGAAGCCAGCATTTTAGATGCGGAACTACCTTTTAGTGAGCCCTTTACTATGATTGGTAATTTCCCCTATAATATTTCTACTCAAATTGTGTTTAAAGTAATCGATTGGAGAGACTCGGTTGAAGTGATGGTGGGTATGTTTCAAAAGGAAGTGGCGATTCGTATTTGTGCCTTACCTGGCTCAAAAGATTATGGTATTTTAAGTGTGATTACCCAAGCTTTTTTTAAAGCGGAATATTTGTTTGATGTAAGCGAGGGTTGTTTCGATCCTCCTCCAAAAGTCAAAAGTGGAGTCATTCGCCTTACCGGAATTGGGAATCCATTTGAAATCAAAAATTTTAAAAAATTTCTTATGCTTGTTAAGACGGCATTTGGACAACGACGAAAGCAGTTGAGAAATCCATTGAAGCCCTATTTTAAAAAAGAAATTCTGCAAGAGGAGATATTTACTAAGCGGGCAGAACAATTGTCTGTTCAGGATTTTGTTAACCTTCTGAATAAAATGCAATGAGGCCTAAGGTAATTGTTACTGCTTATGCACATCCGCTACTCCGTAAGCGTTTAGAATCCTATGGATTCGATGTAGACGAAGAATACAGTATAGACTATGCTGGCTTGATGAACATTATTGGCGAGTATTCTGGAATGATTGTGACCACGAGATTAAAAATTGACAAAGCTATATTAGACAAGGCTGTATCGCTTAAATGGATTGGAAGGCTTGGTAGTGGCATGGAACTGATCGATGTGAACTATGCTTCTTCGCTGGGTATAAAATGTGTAGCGAGTCCGGAAGGAAATAGAAATGCTGTTGCTGAACATGCGCTGGGAATTTTATTGTCGTTGATGCATAAGATTTCATTAGCCAATGAACAGGTAAAGCAGTTTGTTTGGTTGCGTGATGAAAATAGAGGTACTGAACTGAAGGGAAAAAAAGTTGGCATCATTGGCTATGGGAATACGGGTAGTAGGTTTGCTCATTTATTATCTGTCTTTGATGTGAGTGTATTAGTTTACGATAAGTATAAAACAGGCTTCAGTGAGGGGTGTGTTCAGGAAGTCTCCCTAGATGAAATTATGAACCATGCTGATGTAATCAGTTTTCATGTTCCATTAACTGCGGAAACACATTATTTTGCCAGCCAATCTTTTTTTAAAAAATGTAAAAAATCACCTTACTTTCTGAACCTGAGTAGGGGTAAGGTAGTGAACACAATTGATTTAATGGAAGCACTTGATGAAGGGTTGATTTGTGGAGCTGGACTGGATGTTCTTGAAAATGAGAATATTAAGTCCTTCGGCTCAAGCGACCGAGCAATGCTCACTAACTTAACTCAACGGCCTAACGTAATTATAACCCCTCATATTGGCGGGTATAGCTATGAAGCGCTTGAAAAGATGGCTGATGTTGTCCTGGAAAAACTGGATCTTCCGCCTAGGGATTGATTTTAATTTTTTTTATTACTTTTGCACTACAGCAACGCTTCAGATTTTTCTGAGGCGTTGCTATTTTTTTCAAGTTAAGCATGTAAAAATTAGTTTATGAGCGATATAATCTACGTAACCAAAGAGACGCTGGAGCAAATGAAAATTGAATTGCAGCATCTTAAGGGAGTTGAACGACCAGCCGCTTCCAGAGCAATTGCCGAG
>CAJBBV010000062.1 GCA_903951405.1 uncultured bacterium | reverse complement strand
CCAAAACCGGGACTGTCGGCTCATTTATTCGCCGTCTTCCTCTGTTGGGCTCCTTACCCAAAGCCTTCGGGACTGTCGGCTACGCCGACTTCCTCGGCTGTGGCCTTACCTAAAGCCTTTCAAACAAACGCAACGCGTTTGTTTGGCTTTTTTAACGCTCATCCGCTCAATCAAGCAAGCTTGTTTCGCGTATTCGCATTAAAAAAGCCTCTCATTTGCATGAGAGGCTTTGTAGCCCGTAGGGGAGTCGAACCCCTCATTCCTCCGTGAAAGGGAGGCGTCTTAACCGATTGACCAACGGGCCGTTGTTTTTCGGGTGGCGAAGATAAGCCCTTCGACTTTTATGGCAAAAAAATTTAAGAAACTTACTACATTATATATTGTTCAAAAGAAAACAAAGGCAAAAAAGCAAGGATAAAGCAGTCCTTTTGTTACCTTTGCCACAAATTTTGACAACAAAGCAATCAAATATGAGTACAGTTAAAGTAGCTATCAATGGATTCGGAAGAATAGGACGCCTAGTATACCGTCAAATCTTCAACATGGAAGGCATCGAAATCGTTGCCATCAATGACCTTACAAGCCCACAGGTCTTAGCACACCTTCTAAAATATGACACTGCACAGGGTAGATTTGAACAAGATGTAAAGGCCACAGAGAACTCAATTATAGTAAATGGTACTGAAGTAAAAATTTATGCGCAAAGAGATCCAGCTCAAATTCCTTGGGGTGCGCATCATGTTGATGTAGTACTTGAATGTACAGGATTCTTTACAGATAAGGATAAAGCAGCAGGCCACATCACTGCTGGCGCTAAAAAAGTAGTTATTTCAGCTCCAGCCACCGGAGATCTAAAAACAATTGTGTTCAATACCAACCACCAAATTCTTGATGGTTCTGAATCAGTAATCAGTTGTGCTTCATGTACCACAAACTGCTTAGCGCCTATGGCGAAAGTACTAGAAGATCAGTTCGGCATCATTGCTGGATTCATGACAACCGTTCATGCATATACAAATGACCAAAACACGCAAGATGCACCTCATCCTAAAGGAGATTTAAGAAGAGCCCGTGCTGCTGCTCAAAATATCGTACCAAACAGCACAGGCGCTGCAAAAGCAATTGGACTTGTTCTTCCTTCATTGAAAGGCAAGTTAGACGGAACGGCTCAACGTGTTCCGACATTAACAGGATCACTTACAGAACTTACCTGTGTATTGAGTAAAAAGACTTCAATTGAAGAAGTTAATGCTGCCATGAAAGCTGCAGCTAACGAAAGTTTTGGATACACAGAAGATGAAATTGTAAGTGGAGATGTAGTAGGTATTCATTACGGATCGCTATTCGATGGTACACAAACTAAAGTATTAACCGTAGGCGATCAACAATTGGTTAAAACAGTAAGTTGGTACGACAACGAAATGAGTTATGTTAGCCAACTTGTTAGAACAGTTAACTACTTCGCAAAACTGATTTCTAAATAAAAAATATACCATATCATTAACCCGGCAGAACCTTCTGCCGGGTTTTGTTTTTTTTAAATTAATACTATGAGCACATTTAGTCAGTTCAACTTTGGTGGCAAAAAAGCTCTAATTCGGGTTGATTTCAATGTTCCACTTAACGAGGCATTCGAAGTGACAGACGATAACCGCATGCGTGCCGCGTTGCCAACCATCCAAAAAATATTGTCCGATGGTGGTTCGGTTATTCTGATGAGTCATCTCGGCAGACCAAAAGATGGTCCAACAAACAAATATTCCCTATCACATATAACATCACATCTAAGAACTCTTCTTGGAAATAATGTAGCGGTATTTTTTGCCAATGATTGCATTGGAGAAACTGCTAAAACTGCTGCGGATGAGCTACAACCAGGCCAAGTTTTACTGCTTGAAAACCTGCGTTTTTATAAAGAAGAGGAAAAAGGTGACCCTGTATTTGCAGAAAAACTAAGCAGACTAGGCGATATTTATGTGAATGACGCGTTTGGAACAGCACATAGAGCGCATGCTTCAACGGCAATCATTGCAGATTTCTTTGATGCAGACAAAAAAATGTTTGGATTATTGATGGAAGGCGAAGTTGCTAGTGCTGAAAAAGTATTGCTTAAATCCGAAAAGCCATTTACCGCTATCATTGGTGGCGCAAAGGTTTCAGATAAAATTCTGATCATTGAGAATTTACTAGAAAGAGCAACCGATATTATTATTGGAGGTGGAATGGCCTATACCTTTTGGAAAGCACAAGGAAAACAAATCGGCAGTTCATTATGTGAAGAAGACCGATTAGAACTTGCTTCTGAGATATTAAATAAAGCAAAAGATAAAGGTGTAAGCATTCATTTACCAATCGATAGTACTATCGCAGATAAATTTGCAGCGGATGCACAAACAACAAACTGCGAAAGCTATGGTATCCCATCAGGATGGATGGGATTGGATATTGGAGTGAAAGCAAGAGCTGATTTTAAAGAGGTTATCATAAAAAGTAAAACCATACTTTGGAATGGCCCAATGGGTGTATTTGAAATGGAAAAATTTCAACAAGGGACAAAAGCCATTGCAGAAGCAGTAGCAGAAGCAACCCAACTCGGTGCGTTCTCACTTGTAGGGGGTGGCGACAGTGTGGCGGCGGTGAACCAGTTTGGCTACAATGACAAGGTAAGCTACGTATCCACAGGTGGTGGAGCTATGCTGGAGTTTTTTGAAGGAAAAGAATTGCCTGGTATTGCTGCAATTACTAAATAGTTAGGAGGTTAGAGGTTAGAGATTAGAGGTTAGGGGTTAGGGAGTTGTGTTGAAAACCTAACATCCGACACCTATTTTAAATAAATTTCTAATTTCGATGCAACCACTCGATACGAAAATCTATCTTTAAGCACGAACAAAAATATACAAATACATGAGCACACGTAACATTGTTTTGATTTCCATCCTTGCTTTCATTTTATTACTTGGCGGATGTAGCTGCGGCGGATATAACAATTTGGTTCAACAAGACCAAAATGTAAAAGGAAAATGGGCAAACGTAGAAAGTGATTATCAGCGTAGATCTGATCTTATCCCAAATTTGGTCAATACCGTTAAAGGCGCTGCCAACTTCGAAAAAAGCACCTTAGAGGCTGTTGTCAATGCAAGAGCACAAGCAACCCAAACAAAAATTGATGTAACCAATCTTAGCCCTGAAAAAGTGGCTGAATTCCAAAAAGCGCAAGGACAACTTTCTGGTGCGATAGGAAGATTATTGGTTACCATGGAGAAATATCCTGAGCTAAAGGCTACAGATGCTTTTCGCGACTTACAGGCACAACTTGAAGGGACAGAAAACAGAATCAAAGTATCTAGAAATGATTTCAATACTGCTGTTCAAGAATACAATACTAGTGTGAAGAAATTCCCAATGGTGCTATTCAGTGGCATCTTTGGATTTAAAGAAAAAGGATTTTTCGCTGCAGAAGCTGGAGCTGATAAAGCACCGACGGTAGACTTCAAATAATACAAGACGTTGAGCATATTCAATTTATTTTCAAGTAAAAAGCAATCATTCTTCACAAATGAAGAAGAGGAACGGATGGTGGAAGCCATCCGTTCTGCTGAATTGCAGACGTCAGGCGAGATTAGACTTTTTGTTGAAAGCAAATGCAGTTTCATTAATCCAGTTGATCGAGCAATCGAATTATTTGGAGAATTGAATATGCACCAAACACAAGACCGAAATGCGGTGATAGTATATATCGCACTTAAAGACAGGCAATTGGCTGTATTTGGTGATGAAGGCATTCACCAACGACTTGGACAATCGTTCTGGAATAACGAAGTAGAAAAAATCATTGCCAAGTTTAATCAAAATGAAATTTCTAATGGCATTTGCAATATGATTAAAACCATTGGCTTAGCCCTAACAGAACATTTCCCTTATTCTAAAGATGATAAAAACGAGCTTTCCGACGGGATTGTATTTGGAAAATGATAAAACAACTCTTACTTAGCCTCACCTTATTTTTTGTCTGTTCAGTCCATGCGCAGATTGAAAAAGAATTACCTGCTAAGCCCAATCCCCCAAAACTTGTTGTTGACTATACCAATACCCTAGCGCCTGATCAACAAGAATCACTTGAACGAAAACTTACATCATACGACGATTCAACCTCCAATCAGGTAGCTGTTGTTATCGTTTCAACAACAGGCGATCGAGATATTGCCGATTATGCTGTTGCATTGGGCAGAGCATGGGGAATTGGAAACAAAGAATTTAATAACGGCATCTTACTTCTTGTTGCAAAAAATGATCGTAAAATATGGATTGCCACCGGATATGGACTTGAAGGAGCATTGCCAGACATTACAGCAAAGAGCATCATCGAAAATGAAATCAAACCAAACTTTAAAGGAAATGATTTTTACAGAGGCTTAGATCAAGGAACTGATGCCATCATTGCAGCAACGAAAGGAGAATACAAAGCCCCAGACAATTATTCAAATAGAAAAGGGACTTCAGGAAAAAGACCTGGCTTATTAATCATGATTATCATGATCCTATTTTTCCTTTTTGTCAATAGACGTGGTGGAGGCGGTGGAGGAATGTATAATAGGCGCGGTCGCAGCGGATTTGGAGGACCCTTTTTCTTCCCAATGGGTGGTGGCGGAAGCTCTGGCTTTGGAGGAAGCAGTGGCGGCGGTTTCGGCGGATTTGGTGGTGGAAGTTTCGGCGGTGGCGGTGCTGGCGGGGATTGGTAGACGCTGGACGCTTTACGCTGAACGCTTGGCGCTTTGAGTTGGGAGTTCGGAGTTTGGGGTTGAACAGCCAAAGTAATAATCAAAATTTATTATAGATATTCTATACTCTGCATAATCAACTGCAAAGATTAGAGCTAATGGCGTCCAGCGCCAAGCCTAAAGCAATCTACCCACAACCCCCAACCTCCAACTCCCAACTCAAAGCGCTAAGCGTAAAGCGTCCAGCGTAAAGCGTTAAGCGTCTAGCGCCAAGCGTTCAGCGTAAAGCTCCCACCTCACTACTAACATCTATCATCTAACGTCTACCCCAACCCCACCTCCTGATGCAATTCAGGAACTTCTATATCTGTAAACCCCTTTCTTAGTAATCGTTCCTTAAAATCGGTTTGCACGTCAAACTCTCCATGTACTAAAAATAATTTTTTCACCAATTTAGGATCTTGACAAGATAGGAATTGCGATAAATCTTCATAATCCCCATGCGCACTCATGCTTCGAATGTTTCCTATTTCAGCATGAATCTCATGACTAACACCATAAATGTTAACATCCTTTCTTCCTTGCTGAAGCCTAGCGCCTAAGGAGTGCGGCTCACAATACCCCACCATCAAAATACTATTACGAGAGTTCTCGATATTATTACTAATATGGTGCTTTACTCTGCCGGCATCAGCCATACCACTTGCAGAAATGATAACACATGGCTCATCCCTAAAGTTTAATAATTTAGATTCTTCAACTGTTTTGATATACTGCAACCCCATAAACTTGAATGGATCTTCGTCATTCTTCAAAATTTTCTGAATTGTATTATTAAAATATTGAGGATATTTTTTTACAATTTCCGTTGCTTCTATACTCAACGGACTATCAACAAAATAATCAAGCTCAGGCAATCTTCTCTCTAACTCCAGCTGATTTAATGCATATAGAATCTCTTGTGTTCTGCCAACACTAAAAGCAGGAATAATAAGTTTTCCTTTTCTCTTTATACAGGTACGTTCAATCCATTCTAAAAGTTGATCAAGAGTCGGCATATGAAGGTCATGCAGCGAGTTTCCATAGGTGGATTCAAGAAGAATATAATCTGCTTGCGGGAATGTTTCCGGAGAGCGAAGTATAGCATCCCTGTAACGCCCTACATCACCGCTAAAAGTCAACTGCTCTGTTTTTCCATGATTCTGGATTCGTACATGAACTGCAGCACTGCCTATAATATGTCCTACATCAGTATACATCAATTCGATCCCTTCTTCAATCTTAAACCAATTGCCATAATCCACCACATGAAATTGGTCCATGGCGGCTAATGCGTCATCCCGAGTATATAATGGCTTTAAATATGGTTGGCCTAGTGCTTTTCTTTTTTTGTTGGCATATTTTATATCATCTTCTTGAATACCGGCAGAATCTTCAAGCAATATACCTGCAAGTTCTCTCGTAGCTGGAGTGGCAAATATTTTTCCTTTAAACCCGTCTTTAACCAGTTTTGGAATTAATCCACTGTGATCAATATGCGCATGAGAAAGTATTAAGTAATCAACTTCACTTGGCGTAAATCCCCAATTTCTATTCAACACATCCGTTTGCTGTCCCATGCCCTGAAACAAACCACAATCAAGTAGAACCTTCCGATTGTTTTCTAATGTAAGTAAGTGCTTTGAACCAGTGACACACCTTGCAGCTCCATGAAATGCTATTTTCATTTTAGTTATTTTGTTTTTTGCTTAAAGGACCATGTAATATAAAAATCTGCTACACAAATACCATCTTCATTTAAACCACGTGAATGGGTTGTAATGGTTTGACTGCTTTGGGTTTGCATAGATTTGTCGATTGCATCATGCATCAGTTTTCCATCATGGCATTCAAAATGGATTTCACCAACGGCTTTTTTATGAAAATCTACTTTCATGCTCACCACCAACATGGATATGCTTGGCCTTATATGCTGTGAATGAACTAAAGCCAAAATACCAGAACTCATTTCCGCGGCCATGGCTAAACAGGCGAAGTAAATTGACTTGAATGGATTTTGAGTAAGCCAAGAAAAGCGAATTTTAATTACTGCGCTCTCTGTTGAGAGGGCATGAACTTTTATGCCCGAAAAAAAAGCTGCCGGCAATAATTTCAATAAAAAAAGTCGAAACCAAAAAGGACGTTGCAATTTTTTAAGAAATACTCCTTGCTCCATTTTTTTGCCTATTGAATCGATTCGAATCTATGCAAATTCTTTGGCAAAAAAGAAGATTAAAATCATAGAATAGAAAAGAAATGCCATTTGAGCCTTTAGGCTACTGAACTTTAATCTTGAAAAGGGACTCATTCTCGAAAAACCCTTCCAACTCCTCGCCTACTACTATTTCTCCAACACCAGCAGGAGTTCCAGTAAAAATCATGTCGCCAATATTAAGTGAAAAATAAGTTGAAATATGAGCAATGATCTTATTAAAATCATGAATCATCTGATTTGAATTTCCCTTTTGAACAACATCTCCATTTTTAGTCATAGAAAAATTAATGTTCGTATTATCTATAGTGGCATCAATCATTTTCCATTTGCCCACTACTGCAGAATTATCCCAAGCTTTTGCCTTCTCCCATGGAAGACCCTTCTTCTTTAATTCATTCTGTATATCCCGTGCGGTAAAATCAATTCCTACTGTTATCGCATCAAAGAAACTGCTTGCTGACTCTTCGCTGATATATTTCCCGTTTTTTGAAATCCTCAGCACCAGCTCACATTCGTAATGCAATTCATTGGTGAATTCAGGATAGTAGAACGGCACATTAGGCGCAAGCAACGCGCTCTTAGGTTTCATAAAAATTACAGGTTCATCAGGCACCTCATTTCCAAGTTCCTTGGCATGTTCTACATAATTTCTTCCGATACAAAAAAACTTCATGTACTGATATTTTAGGTTTGTATATTTCTGTTCGACTAACTAAGATAAAGGTGATAAAAAAATCGGAAAAACAAACTGGTTAATCGGTGTTAAAATATCAAATGATTAAATGCTGCCATTGTCTTTTCTAAGCCCGTCAAAGCAAATTGTTCGATGGCGTCGGCAGATGCCTCAATTTTTTTTGCCACTACAGGAAACTCTTTTTTTGCCCATTTACCTAATACATACTCAACCTGCATGCCTCTTGGAAAATCATTTCCAACACCAAAACGTAAACGAGGATATTGAACTGTCGCGAGTAACTCTTGAATACTCTTTAAGCCGTTATGTCCTCCATCGCTTCCAGCAGGTTTGATTTTAATTTTATCAAGTGGCACGGCTATTTCATCAACTAGAATGAGTAATCGGGCTGGATCAATCTTTTCCTTATCCATCCAGTATTTTACTGCCTTACCACTTAAATTCATGTACGTTGTAGGCTTGATACAAATAATCAATTTTCCTTTGATTTTAACCTCTGCCTTATACGCCAATCGATCCGATAAAAATTCGCCTTTATGTTTACTGACAAAATAATCAAGTATGTCAAAGCCTATATTATGCCGAGTATGTTCATATTCAGCACCAATATTACCTAGTCCGACAATTAAAAATTTATCCATAAAAAAAGCCCTGTGAGATTATCACAGGGCCATAAAGATAGATTATTGTTTTATTTTTTTGCTGCTGCAGCTTTAGCTGGAGTTGATGCTTCTTCCTGCTTAAGTTGACGCGTCATGGTAACCGATGCGATTGGAATACGTGGTGAGTTCTGAATTTCAATGTGCTCAGCTACGATATCTTGAACACGAATGTTCTCGTTAAGTTGAAGATTAGTTAAATCTACTTCAATATTCTCCCTAAGGTATTTAGGCAAGGTCTTTACTTTTACTGCTTTAAGCCTGATTTCAAGTTTACCACCGGCTTTAACCCCAGCAGCAGCTCCTGTGAACTTTAAGGGAATAGTTGCATTTACTTTTTTACCCTCAACCAATTCAAGTAAATCAATGTGTATAAGCTTATCCGATACCTTGTCAAATTGAAGATCCTTCATTATGCAGGTATAAGTTTTGCCATCCACTTTTAGCTCTACTCTTTGGAAGTCTGGTGTATAAACGATAGGTTTCAAAGCAATTGAAGTAGTTACAAAATTTACTTCGTGTTCACCCCCGTAAATTACACCAGGTACCAAGTCTTGAGAGCGAAGCTGACGGGCGGCTGTTTTGCCAGTTGCGGTCCTCAATTGTCCTTCGATTGTAATCGTTTTCATTGTATATATGTGTTTAAAATTGACTCTAACTAGGAATAACCGATTATTTATTTCTCTGTTGAGAATGGATAAATAAGCTGGTTATGCTTTGGTTTTCATAGGCGTTTCGAATGGCTGAGGCAAATAAATCTGCTACACTCACCACCTTCAATTTAGAAGATTGGCCACGAACAGGTATTGTGTCACAAATCACTAATTCCTCCATCACACTATTTTCGATATTGGCATAAGCATTTCCTGAAAGTACCGGGTGGGTACATAAGGCTCTAACACTTCGTGCCCCCTTGTCTTTCAGCAACTTAGCTGCCTTGGTTAAGGTTCCTGCCGTATCGCAAATATCATCGATCAACACAATATCTCGATCTTTTACTTCCCCGATAACTACCATACTAGCAATCTCATTCGCACGCTTTCTGTGCTTATCACAAATCACCATTTCCACGTTAAAATAGCTAGCCACCTCACGAATTCTGTTCGCACTTCCCACATCGGGGGCGGCAAAGGTAAGGTTTTCAAGCTGAAGATTCTGTATATAAGGGATAAAAATTGCAGAGCTATCGAGGTGATCCACAGGGATGTCAAAATACCCTTGGATCTGTGGTGCGTGAAGGTCCATCGTGATTACACGATCAGCGCCTGCAGCCACCAACAAATTAGCCATGAGCTTAGATCCTATGGCCACACGTGGCTTATCCTTACGGTCTTGCCTTGCATACCCAAAGTATGGGATTACCGCTATGATTTTGTAGGCCGAAGCACGTCTTGCGGCGTCTATCATCAACAGCAATTCAAGCATATTATCTCCCGGAGCAAAGGTGCTTTGCACGAGGAAAACATAATCACCTCGTATACTTTCGAGAAAAATTGGCTGGATTTCCCCGTCGCTAAATCGCTGAATGCTGATTTTGCCTAGAGGAATGCCCTGGGCAGCAGCAATTTTTTCAGCTAAATATTGTGAACTGGTCCCAGAAAAAATCTTTAGAGCAGGTCCGTTACGTTGCATAAAAATGGATTGTGTCGCGAAGATAATGAAAGGGAATAAAGAGGCAAGAGAAAAGTTGGGGAGAACGCTGGGCGCTAGACGCTGAGCGCTTAACGCTAGACGCTTGGGGTGTACGTTGAATGCTTGAATTATGTGATTGTATATGAATGACTAATAATGTTCAGCGAACAGCGTCTAGCGTTAAGCGTCTAGCGCCAAGCGTCTAGCGTTAAGCGTCTAGCGTTAAGCGTCTAGCGTTCACCCCCTAACACCTAACCACTAAAATCTAACGTCTAAAT